>JAYTFV010000561.1:0-7991 GCA_043734065.1 Planctomycetota bacterium | reverse complement strand
CTTCGACTGGCCCCCAGTCCGGGAAAGGCATCAAGAAGAAGACCAGGAACAGACACCCGACCACCCCATACAGGAACTTGGCCAGCGCCCCCAGCGTCCCCACATCGGCCATGCGGCGAAACGCGAGCAGCGTCGCCACCGCGAACAGCGACAACCAGATCGGCAGCATCGACAGCTGCGTCGCCACCGACCAGTGGGCTCGGACTCCAAACACGAACGTCTCCAGCAGACCCATCACCAGCACCATCACCGGCACCAGCGGGATCAGGATCGTCGTGACCTTTCCGGCATCGGGCACGCCTCCCGTGAAACCGATTTTCTTCCACGCTTCATCCGCCTCTCCAATGCGAGCTGTCTTCTCCCGCCGCCGGTACTCCCACGCCAGGATTGCCAACACGATCGCGTTGGCCAGAAAGCTCAGCGACCGCCCATTGATGACCCCGCCCAGGGCTGACTTGCCCTGGACCACCGTCGCCGGGTCTTCCCACATCCGCCGAACAAAGCCGGTCGTGAACTCATCCGGCCCGGTCAGCGTGCCCCCGGCGTACATCACCATGTGCATCTGGACGACTGCCAATAGCCCAAACCCCGTCAGCCGAAACCCCGGCTTCTCATACCGCAGCCCAATCTCGATCAGCAGCAGGCTCTCAATCGCCCACGCAATCACGATCCAGTGCCCGGTCAAATGCAACGGAACCGCGAGCGTCACGAACGACAGCCCGATCCCGACCAGCGTCACGACAATCTGGTTGTTCCCCGGATTGCGGAGGAACGCGAACACCCCCAGTCCCAGGTAGTACGCCGCCACCAGCAAGGCCATGATCCCGTGCCAGTCGGAGTACTCCGCCTTCGTCAACCCATACAACGCCATGAAGTACGCGATCGGCGTCAGCAGCATCAGAGCCATATCCGGCGTGCTGCTGGTCTCCTTGCGAATCACATGCCGCCACAGACCCATCAGCGAGAACACCACCGCGAACAGAGTGATCCACGCCACCGTGAGCCACAGTTCGTCCGGGTGATAGCGGCCCTCCAGCCAGCCGATCCAGATCAGCAGCGTGCCGCCGAAGTTCAGCAGGTGCAATCGCCCCCAACTGCGGAATGTGGCGAGCGCGAGGACTCCCAGATCGAGGATCAGGATATAGGTAAACAGCGTCGTGACATTGCCGCCCCCTTTGGACAACATATACGGAGTCAGGAACCCGCCGATCATGGCAAGGACCGCAGCCGGGAGCGAGTTGAAGACTCCCGCGAACGACAGCCCGACCGCCGTGACCACGATCATGCCGCCAAACGCGATCCATTGCGGCATGAGGTCGTACCACTGGAATCCCGCGAAGAGTGAGAAGTACAGAATGCCCATCGCCGCCCCGGCCAGCCCTTCGGCCAGGACGCGGTAGTCCTTCTTCATCGCATACGCCGCCCCGACGAACATCGTCGCGCCGCTCAGAATCCCCAGCGCCACGCGCCCGGTCGGCCCCAGATACTCATTCTCGATCACATACTTGAGACCCAGGCCCGTCCCGATCATGATCGCCACCGCTCCGATCCACGTCAGCCACTGGCTGGCGTCCATCTCGTTGAAGTACGAGGTCTCCGGGACCACTGGCGGAGCTGTTCGAGGACGGGCTGGCGATGCGGGAGCGAGGTGGGGCTGATCGGTGGTCGACTTCCCCGCCGCCGCCGTGGCTCGTTGTCGACTGGCGAGTCGCTCGCGGACCATGTCAGCGGTGTCGTGGGATGACTCCGAGCGACCTGCCAGCGAGGGGGCGTCGGCGATCCACGGGCTGGGTTCTTCGATCGCCTCGCAAGGAGTGACGCCTGGCATGACCACTGGCGGTGGCGTCACCTCGCTGGCCACCGTAAAGGGCGTGGCTTCCGGCTGCGGAGGCGTCCGTGGAGTGTCACCCGAATAGGCCGCCTGGATGCGTTCCTGCTCGCTCAGCCGACGCAATTCATTCGACAAGCTGCTCACGCGAGCCGATTCGGCCTCCAGCCGTTTGTTCAGTTCCTTGCGCAGCCGCTGGAGTTCCTCGGTCAGGCCGGTGATGCGGGACGACTGCACAAAGAACAGAATCGGGCCGAGGAAAATCCAAGCCAGGGCGACCAATGCCAGTAGAACCGCAAAGCCGTCCATCTCCGCCTCCCGCCAGTCGTGTTGCGACATTCATTATCATGTGACGTTATAGAGGGAATGCCCAACCGCTGGCGAGTCCCAATCGCGACTCGGTCTCGTAGCCGCCTTCGCCAGAAGGCAGGCTGAGGCTCTGGGCGATCGCGGTGGCCGACAGACTTCCGAAGTCACCTCCGGCGCTTGGTCGCTGGTTCCAGTCGCCGCGTTCTGGCGAACGCAGCGACTTCTCATCTTCCACCTGGCAGGCCACTCCCCTTGGTGATCGTGAAAATCGACGGACCAGGATGTCCTTCGAGTGGATCGAGAGTTGTTCGACTTGTGGCGTTGTCCCTCGTTCGACAACATACACCCTGTCGCGATTCACCGCCTCTCCACCCCAAACCCCCCTCCCATGAAACAAACCGCCGTCGTCAACTTCGCCCCTCAAAAAGGCTCTGTCGAACTTCGTCACGTCGAACGCCCGACCATTGGAGAGGAAGACATCCTCCTCAAGGTCGGGGCCGTCGGCGTCTGTGGCAGCGACCTGCACCAGTGGACCGCCGATCACAGTTGGCCGGTCAACTACCCGGTGATCCTCGGGCATGAGTTCGCCGGGACGATCGAGCAGGTCGGCTCGCGCGTGGTTGGCTGGAAGGTCGGCGACCGGGCCTGTAGCGAGACAGCGGCGGTGATCGACCCGAACAACCCAATGTCGCGGGCGGGGCTGTACAACCTCGACCCGACGCGCAAGGGATTCGGGTATGGCGTCGACGGGGCGATGACGGAATATGTGAAGGTGCCGTCGCGGTGCCTGCACCGGGTGCCGGACGGACTGGCGTTCGACCGGGCGTGCCTGACCGAGCCGTGCTGCGTGGCGTACAACGCGGTGGTCATGAACGGGGCCGTGAAGCCGGGAGATCGGATCGTGGTCCTCGGGCCGGGACCGATCGGGCTGCTCTGTGCGGCGATGGCGCGGCTGCAAGGCGGCATCGTGGCGGTGGTGGGCCTCGCACGCGACAAGGTGCGGCTCGACATCGCCAAGCAGTACGGGTGCGAGGTGGTGGTGGGGGACTGCCGCGACTGGGCCATGGCGGGGGATGGTCTCGGTGTCGATGGCGTCGTCGATGCCGCCGGGATTTCGCTCACGCTCAAGACTGCCATCGACATCGTGCGTCCGGCGGGCTGGATCTCGAAGGTCGGCTGGGGCAAAGACCCGATCAACTTCTCGCTCGATCCGATGGTGCAGAAGAACGTCACCATGCGCGGCAGCTTCAGCCACAACTGGGCCATGTGGGAGCGCGTGCTGCGGCTGCTCTCGACCGGCATCCTGAACATCGACCCGGTGGTCGGCGGAACCTGGACCCTGGAGCACTGGCATGAAGCCTTCGAGACCATGCACAGCGGCCAGATCGCCAAGGCAGTGCTGACGCCGGGGTGAGGGGATCGCCTGTGAGAAAGACTTCCGAAGTCTTCCGAGACTTCGGAAGTCTGCTGCTCAACGAATCGCAATTCGACATCATTTCCTTCGCCGGTAGAATGAACGGTGCGGAGACGGGTCTGTCCGACCTTTCCAACAATGGTTCTGTTGCAAAGAGTAAACCGCCATGATCCAACTGGTTCTCACGGAAGATCAACAGCGTCTCATCGCCGAGTCCAAAGAGCCGGTCGAGATCGTCGGGCGGGCGGGTCGCGTGTTGACGACTGTCATTCACGGATACACGGAATCTGAACTCAGGGAAGTGGCAGATGAGGCCCGGAATTTCGTTCCGGTAGGCACACTGCGGGATCTTCTGGATCGGCTCAAGTTGTTACATCCAGTCGTATAGATTGACATGGAGTATTGGCACATCACGCATCGGATGGTCGATTTGATCTATCAGATCTCGATCGACGACTGCCAAGTCAAGTTGAGCGACGTACGACTGACCCCGGGGTGAGGTCATTCCTCGGCCATGAGACCCAGGGCTTCCACAGCGTGACACCCAGGGAGTATCAAGATGGAAAAGGCAATCGCCTCAGTTGCAGCTCGTCTTTGTCCCGGCAGGGACACTCGATAATAGCCCACCGATTCATCGGTGAGTCAACGAGTCACTCGCGTTCACAGCCCCGGCAGGGGCGACAGAAAACCGCGCCATTGCCCAACACCGCCCGCACTCGTCACTATGGTGAACGCCAGCTTCTGCAGTCCCTGGCGGGACTCTTCGGTTCGTCTTGTTCGCACTCCCACCGTTGAAATGGTGGGCTATTATCGAGTGTCCCTGGCGGGACAAAGAGCAGGAGTTTCGGCTGGATTCACCCACCTTGGATCCCTGCCCTCGGCACTGAAACCTACATCAACCCCTGGCGCTTCAACTCTGCGACCACGTTTCGCACGATGTCGCTGACCTCGCCGGACGGCACACCGCCACTGACGACGCCGGTCGAGACGGCGGGGGGTTGCACGGGGCAGCCGCCGCCGGGGGCGTCCGTGAAACCGTGGCGGGAGAGCAGGCACTGAATGGTGTTCCGCAGAGTCGACAGGTCGGTCGTCTGCTTGTCGCTCAGCGGCTGCCGCCCCTTGCCGAGGTCGAACCCCCGCAGGCTGGCCCCCGCGCGGAACCCGTCCGGGAATTCCGAGTGATAGATCATCGCGTCGAACAGCGTCACGAGGTCGTACTGAATCAACAGCGCCTCATCCAGCTGCCTTGCCATCGTCAGATCGTACAGCTTCCGCGTCATCTCGGGCACCACCCCGCTCGAGGCGTTCGTCCCGCCGTCGCAGCCGATCAGTAGCATTGGCATCAGAGCTGCGTCCCAACCGGTCATGAAGGCGAACTCGGGCCGGTTTGGGCGGACCGCCTGGATCATGCGGATCATGTGCGGGATCTCGCCGGACGAGTCCTTGATGGCGACGATCCGCTCGCATTCTTCGCTCAGCCGCTGCACCGTGGCCACATCGATCGGGCTGGCGAAGAGCGGAATATTGTAGAGCGTGACATCGATCGGCGAGTTGCGACCGATCTCTTTGAAGTAGGCATACACCGCCCCGGCGCTCAACTTGAAATAGAACGGGGCCACGATCGCCACGGCCCGCATCCCCAGCGAGTGGGCATATTCGCAGGCCTTGATTGTCTCGCGCGTGTTGGCTTCGGCTGCCCCGGCCAGAATCGGGACGCGACCGGCAGTCTGGTCGGCGATGATGGCCAGGATGCGGCGGCGTTCTTCCGTGGTGAACCGCGTGAACTCGCCGGTCGAGCCATTGGGGTACAGGCCATGCACCCCCTTGGCAATCAGCCAGTCGATGTACTGCCGCAGCACCGGCTCATTGACCTCGCCGCGCTCATCGAGTGGGACGAGGTTGGGTGTGTAGATGCCGTGCAGACGTTGTTGGGTGGCCATCAGTCTCGACTCGGTTCGGATGCTGTTGCGACACGTGGGATTGGCTTCCAGCCTGTCACCTTCAATGCACGACAGGCTGGAAGCCTATCCCACAGAATTGATCGACAAGTTAGCCGGACGGGGACAGGTTTGCATCCGCCGGGAGCCGAGGGCCCCGCTGACAGGGGCGGCACGATCCGGATAACTGGTATTTCGGGAACTGCCCCACGTCAGCGAGTGGGAGACGTGAGCCCTCCGTGCCCGATCCAAGCCGCCCTCACCTCCGGCCTCTCACCCAGGAGAAGAGGGGAGGGAAAACGGGTCTCCCCAAACCGGGAAAGACCGGAATGCCCTCACAGATTGTGGCGGGACCGCAGTCTCCGCAGTAGAATTCCGGTTCTCTTTCGGCCCCGGCGGAACCTGAACCTCATGTCTACAGCTGTCCTCGAAGATCACCGCGTTGTTGAGTTCGATGTTCGAACCGACGAGATGCTCGTCAACATGGGGCCTCAGCACCCCAGTACGCATGGCGTGCTGCGGCTGCTGTTGCGGACAGACGGCGAAGTCGTGCATGAGACGACGCCGCACATTGGGTATCTGCACCGCTGTGCCGAGAAGATTGGCGAGAACCTGAACGGGCCGCAGTGGATTCCGTACACCGACCGGATGGACTATCTGGCCGGGATGAACATGAATCTGGGCATGGCTCTGACGTTTGAGAAGCTGCTCAAGATTGAGGTGCCGGAGCGGGCGATGACGCTCCGCGTGATCATCGCCGAGATGGGGCGGATCGCCAGCCACCTCGTGGGGATGGGGGCGTACGGGCTCGATTTGGGGACGTTCAGTCCGTTCCTGTATGCGTTCCGCGAGCGCGAGATCATCCTCGATCTGTTCGAGGAGGTGTGCGGGGCGCGGTTGACCTACAGCTACATCACGATCGGCGGGGCGACGCACGACCTGCCGACGCAGATCACTCTGCCGCCGGGACTGTCGGCCCTGACCGGCAAGAGTCCGAACACGAAGATGTCGTGGGCCGATACGTGCCGGTTGTTCCTCGATTGGCTCGAAAAGCGTATCTTCGAATACCACACGCTGCTGACTCGCAACTCGATCTTCATCAAGCGCACCGCGGGCAGCGGCGTGATGTCCGGCGAGATGGCCATCAACTACGGCTGCACCGGGCCGGTGCTGCGTGGCAGCGGGGTCGATTTCGACTTGCGGCGCGACGGCGAGCCGATCTACACGCGGATGTACGAGGGGTACAAATACGAGATTCCGTTCGCTCCCTTTTCCGGGATTCGGAACATCCCGTCCGAGGTGGTCGTCGGCGACAACTGGTGCCGGTTCTTTGTGCGGATGCTCGAAGTCAACCAGGCCATCGGTCTGGTGCGGCAGGCCCTCGACAAGTACCCGACGACGCAGGGGGCCTTCCGCGTCCCGTTCAAGATGTCGACCAAGCTGCCGGTCGACGAGTGCTACCTCGAAACCGAATGCCCGCGCGGCCAGATGGGGTTCTACATCGTCGGCGATGGCCAGGCGGAGCCGATGCGTGCCCGGGCCAAGAGTTCCTGCTTCTGCAACCTCTCCGTCACCGGCCCGCTGTGCGAGGGGATCCTGATCGCCGACATCCCGGCGATTGTGGGGTCGTTGGATATCGTGATGGGTGAGATCGACCGGTGACTCATAATTCTCTATGCCGTTATTTTACAGCGACTTGCGAAAATGTAAGAAAACTGAAAGTTCGCTGAATCGGGTGCATTTCAGGGAATGCGGTGCACTTACGGTGCATCGCTAACTCGACATCGTAATGGTACGAGTGGCGGCTGGAGGCAGTCGTGGTGGGGTCGCCCGATTCGATACTCCGGGGTCGTTGAATCGGTCAAGTCGTGACGCTTCGTACCGGAATGACAACATCCAGCAACAGCCGTTCTCCAGTGGCTCGCAGCATTGCTGCGGAAATACCCATTCCGTTCAACAGTCCAATGTCCGTAGTTTTTTGAGCGTCTTCGAGAGCATGCTCATCTTCGATGAGTTCTTCCAAGCCCGTGCCGAGGCCACGAACCAATTCCTTCCAACTTTGAGGAAAACATTCCCTCATGGCTTGGAGCCAGAATCCACCCCATGCCTCGGCTCCTTCTCGACCTTCGAGCCGTGCCAATGCGATGACCCGCCCCAAATCCTTTGCGGATCGTAGCACTCCTTGCATGTCGCCCGACTCGATACGAGTATTTCCAACTTCTGGGTGGGATAGCAGATTCGCAAGCGCCATCATTGCGGGATGTGCGTACTCCAGTCCAACGTGCGAGGCGATTCGGCCAATCGATACGACACCGAGAAACCGAAAGCTGGGCAAACCATACCAGCCATCCTTCAACTCCAGTGGAATCCAGCGCTTAGGACATGGTCCAAAACAACTTCCCGCTTTTTACCCGGGGGAGTTGAACAGAAGGCAACGAAGGAAACGAAGGGTCATGTTTGAAGTTTCTTCGTTTCCTTTGTTGCCTTCTGTTCAAAATCAAAT
>JAYTFV010000560.1:0-11793 GCA_043734065.1 Planctomycetota bacterium | reverse complement strand
CACCAGCTTCCCCTCTTCTCATAACAAGCCCTTCACCAGCTTCCCGTCCTTCACGATCTCAATCGGGCGGGTGCCGAAAGCGACCAGTTCCTTGTTCGCGTCAATGCCGAGTTGGTTGTAAATCGTGAACAGCAAGTCCTCCAGAGGGACGGCATCGCGGGCGGGTTCGGCGGCTGTGGAGTCACTGGCTCCGTAGATCAGGCCGCGAGCGAAGCCGCCGCCAGCCAGCAGGTTCGAGTAGCAGCGGGCCCAGTGGTCGCGACCGCTGGTGGAGTTCACCTTGGGCGTGCGGCCAAACTCGGTCGTGACCCAGAACAGCGTGGTGTCGAGCATCCCGCGCTGCTCCAGATCGGTAATCATCCCGGCGATGGCATGGTCCAGGGCGGGCATCTGGTCGAGACAGTTGCGTCGCGTATCGACGTGTGAATCCCAGGCTCCATACGTCACCGTGACGAACCGCGTCCCGGCCTCGACGAGTCGCCGGGCCATAATCAACCGCTGAGCCAGCCCCATCGGGTGGAACTTGTTGTCCGGCCCCCGCAGACCCACGACATCGCGACCGTACAACTGCATCGTGTCTTCGGTCTCGCCGTCGAGCGTGAAGGCGGCCTGGGCCTTCGACGAGGTGAGCAGCGTGTAGGCCCGCTTGTAGAAGTCGTCCATCGTGTCGAGCGTGGTGGGGTCGGCCTCCAGTTGACGAATCTGCTTCTCGACGATTTCTCGCGCGGACTTGCGCCGGTTGAGCCGATCGGTGGACACCCCCTCGGGGATCGAGAAGTCCCGCACCTTAAAGTTCGCCTGCCCCGGATCGGCATTCAAGTCGAACGCCGCGAAAGTGCTGCTGAGGAACCCGGTACTCCCCGCGAAGCTGTTGTTGTTCGGAATCGCGATGTAGGGCGGCAACTCTCCCCGATTCCCCAACTCGTGCGAGACGATGGCCCCCATCTGCGGATAGTCGATCACCGCCGTCGGTGTGTAGCCCGTGAACAGGTGGTACGTCGCCTGCTGATGATCCGGGATGCGACCGACCAGGCTGCGAATTACCGTCAGCTTATCAGCGATGGCGGCTGTCATCGGGAAGTTGTCGCTGAAGACATCGCCGTGCTTGGTCTTGGTGACTCCGAACGAGCCTCGGTATTCGACCGGAGCCTCGGGCTTGGGGTCGAACGATTCCTGCTGAGGCACGCCTCCGCCGAGGTGGAGTTGAATGACGCTGAGGGCCTTGGCCGGGAGCTTGCCCTGCGAAGCTGTGGCGGAGAATGCCTGCGTCTGGGTGTCTTCGGCTCGGGCCTCCAGTCTCAGCATGTCACCGAGTGAAAGGCCCAGCGCCCCGAACACCCCGGCCTGGACCGCCTGCCGCCTCGACAGGCGTCGAAACCCGGCACAGCCTCGCTGATTCGGGGCACCTTGAGACGAGGAAGACTTGGACATGCTGCGGACTCCTTGACACGTCGCGGATTCGAGTCCATAAGGGTATCTCGGCGGGGCCACTGACAACAAGGCTAGGAATGTGGCGCGACGCAATGTAGCACGACGCTCCGCGTCGTGAGTGACGACGCGGAGCGTCGTACCACAATGGTCGTTCCATCATGATCGAGTGACACACATGACGGAGAACTCCCTTGCCATCGGCCCGACGGGGCGCTTGCGGTTGGTCAGTGACCCTGATGCGGGGGGCACCGTACTCCCTGAGTCGTTGCTGCACGGGTTTCGGGAGTCACTGGCCGAGTCGACGGCGGCCGGTCTGGTCGCCTTGGCGAATGCGTCGTGGCCCGCAGAGTTGCCCGCGACGCTGGCGTTCTGGCGGAGTTGGGTGCGTCTGTTCTTTCGCACGGCCTGCCATACGGAGAGCGAACCGGGACCGGCGTGGCGAACGCTCCCCATTCCTTCCGATGATGAACTCGCGGCGCTGGTGGCATCCGCCCCGCCCATGGTCGGATTGGAGTACGTCACTGCTCCGGCCTTGATACAGTCGTGGGAGGAACTTGGCGCGCATGTCGCTGAGCAGTCGACCGCCGACCCGGAAGGCCCGGTGGCGTGGCTGCACCGAGTGAACCCACTGGCGCATCTGGTCGGGAAGGTGACGTTTCATCTGGCGGAGAACAAACGCGACCCAGACCACCCCTTCGCCTTCCTCGCCACGTTCGCCCACAAGCTCTCGGCTCAGGCCAAGCCGCAGCATCGACCGCTAGCTGAGGCCCTCAAGCAATCGTTCGCCGCCCACGATCACGAGCAGTTGGACCGCTTGCTGGAACCGGTGCGGCGGGCAGCGGAGCAATCGCCGCTGGTGGCAGAACTGTTGAAGTCGAAACGCCTGTTTGCCGCACAGACGTGGACGGCGACGGAAGCCTATCGTTTCTTGCAGGAGTCGCCGTTGATGGAGGCGGCGGGCGTGGTGATTCGGCTGCCCAATTGGTGGTCAGCGCGGCGTCCGACGCGACCGCAAGTCAAGGTGCGACTGGGACAGAAGGAGCCTTCCACGATGGGGTTTGACAGCCTGCTCGACTTCCATGCGGAGGTGGTCCTGGAGGGAGAAACGCTGACTCCGGAGGAACTGAAACGCCTGCTGGCCGAGTCGCCGGGGTTGACGCTGCTGCGGGGCAAGTGGGTCGAAGTCGATCAACAGAAATTGCAGCAGGCCCTCGATCATTGGCGGAAGGTGAGCGAGGCTCATCCTCAAGGCATGCAGATGATCGAGGGGATGCGACTGCTGGCCGGAGCGCAGATTGATCCGAGCGACGGGACTGATGACGAGCGGGTCAACGAGTGGTCGGCGCTCGTGGCCGGAGACTGGTTACAGTCGACTCTGAAGAGGATGCGGACGCCCGACCATTCGGACGAGTGCCAGCCGGGCCGCGACTTGCAGGCCACGTTGCGGCCTTATCAAGCGGAGGGCGTGCGCTGGTTGTGGTTCATGACCGAACTGGGGCTGGGGGCGTGTCTGGCCGATGACATGGGGCTGGGGAAGACGATCCAGGTGCTGGATCTATTGCTGCAACGCAAGCGAGCTGCGGGGAAACAGAAGGCACCGCCGAGCTTACTCGTGGTTCCGGCGTCGCTGATCGGGAATTGGAAGCAGGAGGCGGCGAAGTTCGCGCCCACGCTGCGGGTGTGTTACGTTCACCGTTCCGAGATGGAGGCCGATGAACTCATCCGGCGGACGCGCGACCCGGCGACCGGCTTCGCGGAATATGACCTCGTCGTGACGAGTTATGGCATGGTCCGGCGGCAACCCTGGTTGGAGCAAATGAAATGGTCACTCATAATTCTCGACGAGGCGCAGGCGATTAAAAACGCCGGGTCGGCACAGACGCGGTCGATTAAGAAGCTCTCGGGACAGCGGCGGATGGTCATGACCGGCACGCCGATTGAGAATCATGTTGGGGAGTTGTGGTCGCTGTTCGACTTCTCCTCACCGGGACTATTAGGCTCGGCAGGGGAGTTCCAACGCTATGTGAAGCGACTCAACAAACAGCGTGAAGGGCAGGCGTTTGCCGGACTCCGCCGACTGGTGCAGCCGTATATCCTGCGGCGGCAGAAGTCCGATCCGACGATTGCCCCGGACCTGCCCGATAAGATCGAAATGCGAACCGAATGCGGTCTGACGCTGCCGCAGACGGTCCTGTATGCCAAGGCGATCGAGGATCTCGAGAAACAACTGAAAGAGAAGTCCGGCATGGAGCGGCGGGGACTCGTGCTGTCGGCTCTGATGCAGTTTAAGCAGATCTGTAATCACCCGTCACAATTCCTGCGAGAATCAGACTTTAATCCCGATCACAGTGGCAAGTTCTTAAGACTCGGGCAACTCTGCGAACCGATCTTTGAGCGGCAGGAAAAGATGCTGGTGTTCACGCAGTTTCAATCGATGTGCGACCCACTGGCGGAGTATCTGGCGTCCCTGTTTGGACAGCCGGGACTGGTGCTGCATGGGGGGACGCCGGTGAAGCGGCGGAGTGAATTGGTGAAGGAGTTTCAGAATAACGCCGCGCGGCCGTACTTTGTCATTTCATTAAAGGCCGGAGGCAGCGGGCTGAATCTCACAGCGGCCTCGCACGTGGTGCATTTCGATCGCTGGTGGAATCCGGCTGTGGAAAACCAGGCCACGGACCGCGCGTTTCGCATTGGCCAGAAGCGGAATGTTCTCGTGCATAAATTCGTCTGTCGCGGCACGATCGAAGAGCGGATCGATGCCATGATCAACGACAAGCGGGCCGTGGCCGATCAAGTCCTCGACGGGGAAGGCGGACCGAAGCTGACGGAGATGCCCGATGACGAACTGCTGAAGTTCGTGGCCCTCGATCTGGGTCGAGCCACCGCCGACAGCGGCGATAGCTCGACCACAGATTCGAGTTCTGAGGGGAGTACCCCACGTCGCCTAAAACGCACGAGGCCCACGGAGTGAGTCTCTCCGTGGGCTCGTTGTTCAACCGACACGCCGCCCTGTATGTGCGTCAGAAAAGTTGGACGCGGTGAGATTCTGCCCCCTCTCCCCCGCGATTGATGTGGCTTTCGTCTCGTGCATGTTGCGGGGAGAGGGGGCAGAGAGGATGGGATACCGCCATTGAGCGAATGCACCGTTTTCAACCGGTACGCCGCTTGGCATCCTGACTCAACAATTCCCCACTTTAATAATCACACCCACTACCGCGCCAGACGCTGACGCATGGCTTTCATTCGCCGCGTCACGTCCGAATCATGCGTGACCCACTCCGTGCGCGATTTCTCGAATGCCTCAGCTTCGACATGGATCGCATGCCGATGGCACTCGACTTCGCACTTCAGCTGTTGCAGTTCGCTGGCGAGAGCCGTGGAGAAATTCACGATGGCGTTCATGGCCGCACCCGTTGCCGCCCCTCGTGACCACGCGGTCGGGCCAACCATTGGCCGATCTCATCGCGTCATCGAGGAACTTTCACTCCTTCGATCGGCTTGATTTGCCGCTGATGATTGGAGATTGGCGGCTCTGGGAAAGATTTCCGGGACAGTCAAGGTCTGCCGGTTGCGTAATCGTTCCCGGCTGCGTAATCGCGACCACTCCCAGCGGTTGATCCGGCTTGGTAGGCTGTGCGTGGGATGGGCTTCCAGCCTGTCATCATCGGTGCCTCGTCAGGTCTTAAGCAGGGGGTTGGAGTCCAGCCTTTAGGCTGTTCCGGAGCAGGCGAAAGCCTGAACTCCAACCCCGCTTCTGAGTGCTGACACGGCACCAGTCGATGATGACAGGCTGGAAGCCTATCCCACGCTTTTTGGCCAGAGATGACAGGCTGGAAGCCTATCCCACGCGCCCTTCTTCCGAGTCTCCCCATGAACCCCATCCGTCATTGGTCTTTCTCCTCCAGCGGTCAACTCGCCTTCGGCTGGGGTTCGATCCGCGAACTCGGAGCTGCGGCCCGGCGCTATGGCTGGAAGCGGGTGCTGGTCATGACCGACCCGGTGATCGCCCGGCTGCCGATGGGGGAGTGGGTCCACGCGGAGTTGAGAAGAGCCGGGGCCGAGCCGATCCTGTTTGATGGCGGCGAACCCGAGCCCTCGGTCGCAGCCGCCCAGCACGGGATCGACGCGGCCCGCGCGTGCCAGCCGGATGCCATCATCGGTCTCGGAGGCGGCAGCAACATCGACCTCGCCAAGATGACCGCCGTGGTCGCCCGCCACGGTGGCACTCCGCAGGACTACTTTGGTTTCGACAAGGTGCCCGGCCCGGTCGTGCCGCTGATCGCGATTCCGACCACAGCGGGGACCGGCAGCGAGGTGTCGCACTCCTCCGTCCTGACCGACACCGACCACGCCGTGAAGGTCAGCACGCAGAGCCGCTACCTGCGACCGCTTCTCGCCATCGTCGACCCCGAGTTCACGCTCACCTGCCCCCGCAAGGTCACTGCCGACAGCGGCATCGATGCCCTCACACATGCCATCGAAGCATACACGAACACGCGGTCGCAAGACCTCGCCATCCCCCTCGACGAGCCATTCGCCTATGAGGGGAAGAACCCGCTGTGCGACCTGTTCGCCGAGCGAGCCATCCGGCTGATCCACCGCTCACTCGTCACAGCAGTCGAGTCCTCGACCGATCGCCAAGCCCGCGAGGAGATGGCCCTCGCGGCGACGCTGGCGGGCCTGGCGTTCTCGAACAGCGGCGTGGCCTTGGTGCATGCGATGGAGTACCCGCTGGGCGGGGCGGTGCATTGCACGCACGGCGAGGGGAACGGACTCTTGCTGCCGCATGTGATGCGTTACCTGCGCGATGTGCGTACGAAGGAGCAGGCCGAGATCGCGGAGTTCCTGGGCATCGACACACGCGGCATGACCCCCACCGAAGCTGCCGACTCGGCCATCCTCGCGGTCGACACTCTCCGCGAACGGATCGGCGTTCCTGCGCGCCTTTCTCAATTGCACGTCACCCGCGAACACCTGCCACAGCTCGCGCAGAAGGCGGCCAGTATCACCCGCCTGATGCTG
This sequence comes from Planctomycetota bacterium, assembly GCA_043734065.1. GTDB lineage: Bacteria > Planctomycetota > Planctomycetia > Planctomycetales > Planctomycetaceae > TH-plancto1. Next base: position 5,340 of record JAYTFV010000560.1, on the reverse strand, counting down.
CTGACTGCTCAGCGCCCGACCGAGGCGGAGATTCTGGACCTCTACCAGCGGGCGCTGTAACCCGCTTTCGCTGTGGGGCAATCGTCCCACACGCTTGAGCCATGGCGTTCTTCCTCTCTGAATTCGAGCAGAGGCACAGCACGGAATCCCCGGCGATGTCGACTTGACACAGAGACAGCGATTTCCCATTACACACACAATAGTCAGCGTTCTCATGGCCTCGAGCGGTTTCGGAATTAGTGTTCACCAAACGAGCCGATGGTAGGACGATTTTGGAACACTCATTTTCGCCCATCAACACTGATCCGAATCTGGATTAGCGTCGATCAGTGGAGATGAGTGTTCCAGACTTTTGCGATGAACACGATTTCTGAAACTGCTCTGGGTCAGCGGCACGTTTGTATTCCAATCCATCGAATATACTCTCTGGCCTTCCCTTGGCTTCGACTTCCTGAATGCGAGGCTGACCCGCTGGGAAAAGACACAAGCCCGGACGCCGGGCGAACCGTGGCGTGGTCATGGATCGTGTGTGCGTCCCGATCGTCGGTGGCGTACGCCAATTGAGAGGGCGAGGCTCCCGCCGAGCCGTTGGCGCGAGAGAACGCCCACCCTGGCTCGCGGTTCGGCAGGAGCCTCGCTCTCCCGCCTACACGCCCGCAAGCTCACCCAAGCCTCTCGCCGACAATCCAGACGCACACACTCATGGATCGGGAGGAGGATTGTCAGTTCCGGCATGACCGGTGGGCGTGGTACAATCGGAGGAGAATTGCATGTGATCGCGTCCTGAGGAGTCATGTCATGAAACTCAAAGTCGTTGTCCATCCCGCCGAAGAAGGAGGCTTCTGGGCTGAGGTTCTGGCATTGCCCGGTTGCGTTTCCCAAGGCGAGACGCTGGTAGAAACTCTCTCCAATCTCCGAGAGTCCGCTGAAGGGTGGATGGAAGCGGCGGTCGCGAGGAATTGATTTCGCTGTTTTCTTCGCCGCGAGAGCGGCGACAGCAAGTAGCCGTGGGTGCAACCCACGGACATTGAGACCCCAGACGCACACAGCCGCGAAAGCGGCGACAGCGACCTCGCCAAAACCTGTGTCTCCAGCGTATGACAGGCCATCATTCTGACTCTTCGCCCGTTTGAGAACTGCCTGCGCTGCGGTTGGACGGAAACTTTAGGATCGCGGGAAACTCTTGCATCGAGTCTCGTGCTTTTTCCGAAAGAAATCCAGAGTCAAGATTGGCTAGACTCTCAATGTCAGTCAAACCAAGCGCGAGCAATCTGGGAAAATCACTAGCAAGAATGATCTCATTCTCAGTGAGCAATGAAAAACAGCGTCGAAGGAATTGAGGTTGCTCAATCGGAACGCTACTCTCAAGTGGCTCATCCCTCTTCCATCCACGACGAGCAAGATTGATCCATAACTGCCTTGCACGGTCTGGAGAGACAACGCCCAAATCCTCCGCTCTCTTCAGCATCAGTGCGATTGACACCTTCCATTTCGGCTTGAGCATTTTGAATGCATCTAGCGACATTGAAGGATGCAAATCGCACATGAATGATTCACGAGGAAGCAGAAATGCACCTGCAAACCGATTAGCCTGCGACTCGATCTCATTGAAGATGGGCTTCCGTGAGAATTCACTCGAAGGAACTCGGCGATGCAATACCATGTGTGCAAATTCGTGCGCCGCATTGAAACGCGATCTCGCCGCTGCCCCCTTGTTTGTCCCAAGGATGACATAAGGCTTATTGTCCAAATCGTTCCATCGTGAGAATGCGTCAAGCTTTTCTGAATCCATATCCAAGCGAACAACAACAGCACCGTGGTTTTCTCCCAGTGCCACGACATTGCTAATCGGGCCAAGTCCAATGCCCCAATGCCGCCTCAACGACAATGCAGCAGCCTCAACATCTTCCGTTGATGTCGTCGTCGGGTCCGCTGAAGAAATCAATGGCGGAAAATCCACTTCTGGAAAATGCACATGGTCCTGCAGCAATGAGACAATTCGCGTTACCCACTCATATTTTCTCTGCGCACGATTTCGCATGAGTTGAGTCGCCGACAACAACGAGCGAAAGAAATGTACTCCGTTGTCAACCGGAACAGGGATCAGAAAATGCTGCAGTGGCAAATTCAATACAGTACTGATCGCGTGCATGACATCCGGCGATGGTGTCTGCTGTCCATTCTCGTACTGCGACACGGCGGCGCGTGACACTCCCAGCATTTCTGCTAATGCAGCTGCGGAGGGGATCCCACGTGCCTCTCTCGCAGCCCGAAGCCTCTCACCCACAAATCCTGGAGTTCCCGGTCGCATCTCAGACTCAGCCTTGTCGGGTATTTTTGTTTCTGCGGAGGACTGGGAAAGCCGTATCCGGGATGTCCTCGACAATTGACTCTTGAATCGTGAAGAGTTCTTGGAACTCATCCATGAGGTCGATCTCACCTGGGTGAAAACCATCCAATTGCTGTTCACTATTGTTCTTGGGAAATTTGACGATCACGAATCCGATCTGGGATGGTTCGTTCTTCAGATTGCCATGAACGATTGTGGCGAACAGGCATTGTTCACCGATGCCTTCCTGATATTCTGGAAACAAGAATTTCTGAGACTTGTTGGCCTGAACACTCTTCCAATCGGAGGGACGCAAGGACGCTTCTTCATCACTGGATCGTGCAATCGTCAGAAGCACGCGACTGCTTTTCACTTCGACATGGTGCCAGAATGTACCTGCTTTCACCTGCGAAACCACCACACCATTTCCATATTCAGACGCTGTGTCATAGAACTCTTGCTCGATCAATTGCCTTCGATCGGTGGGGCGAGCGTTGTCTTGGATTACCTTCATACTGAAGCGTTTCTTCACATGCGTATCCGCGTTAGGGTACGCATCTCGAATTGCCGCTGCGATCAATTTCAGAAAATCCCATGGGACATCCTGACGGAAAATCTCAACCGGGTTCAACATCTGTCCGCTCCGCTCTGGAAGACTTCCTCAACGGCGTCGGAAACTGCCGTTGGCGTAAAGTTAACGTATGAAAACACCACGTCAAGGCATCTTTTGGGGAAAAATGTCCCTGCAGTCTATCAACTGGGCTTCACTCGTTCCCAAGTTCCGGCTTGGTAACGCCTATCCTCGAAGCTCTGCTTCGCCTCGCGTGCCGGACAGCGGGCGGAAGAACCGGCGGCTAGCGCCGTGCCGCTCACGGGTCCGTATGCACATCTCCGTGGAATCGGCTTCCAGCCTGTCGACCTCAGCGAATGACAGGCGGAAAGCCTCTCCTACGTCAGAATGCTTCCTGCAGGCACTTCTGTCGCCGCTTTCGCGGCTGGGGGACGGTGTCGATCGGGTCCGTGGGCTGCGCCCACGGCTACATGCTGCCGCCGCTCTCGCGGCGAAGAGTTGGATATTCAGTGTCCGAGCGGGGATATCCAGGGATCGACAAGTCGGACACGGACGCGGATGGGCCGGAAAGCTCACGTTTTACGGGGATGACTCTGCCTGATGGCTGAAAGCTGATGGCTCTCACTCTACTCCACACCGACCCGCAGCTGCTTGAGCTTCTCTCTGGCGCGGGTGAGGGTCGGGCCGATGGAGTTCTCCGGAACGCCGACTTCGATGCTGATTTCCCGGTAGGTTTTCCCTTCCAGGTGGAACTTGCGGACGATTTGGGCTTCCTGCTGGGGGAGGTGTTCCAGGAGCAGGGCGACCTCTTCGACGGTCTCGATCGAGGCGTTCGGGATCGATTCGCCAGCGGACTCCAAGGCGGCTCCGTGGGCGTCGACATGGCCCCAGGCTTCCGACTTGCGACGGCGGATGATCTCTTTGACCACAATGCGGCGGGAGACGACGGTTAAATAGGTCGCCAGCGAACACTGCTCGCGAAATCGCCTTAGCACCGCGAAATCGTGTTCGATCAGCCGGATAAAGACTTCCGAACAGAGATCGTCGAGATCGTCGTTCGTAATGCGAATACTGCGGGCGTGGGCGGTGTGACGGATCACATGCACAAACAGGCCGACAAATCGGTCAACGAAGTCCTTCCAGGCCCCGGGCGCTCGCACCAGGCACTGCTTCAGAAGTCGTCGATCGATATCCGTCAGCGCCACGGTGTCTTGCCCCGCTGGAATGCAACAATCTTTGTTGAGCTTCCCGACAACTCTACGCCGCAAACCGCAATCGGGCAAGATCGATTCCATTTTGGAGAACAGAACTGATGCCGAGATTTAGGGTTGTGTCGTCCGGTAGGGCGCTGAAGACTCTTTCCCTGTCAACCACTGGGCCTTGGCGAATTCCAAGGTTTCGATGACCAAGTGTCCCATTTTTCCGTGGGAAGGCTCCACGTCCGGGGTCAGCCCCAGTCCCTCCAGAGTTTCCGTCGCGGTCGGGCCGATGCTGCCAATCACGCACTCTTGGGCTGCGGCCAGCCACATCTCCTTGGCGCCCAGACGATCGGCGACATCCAGGACGTTCACTGCCTGCTGGGCGCTGGTGAACAGGAGGATGTCGAACTCTCTGGCGATGGTGCTGTGGATTGACTGTTCGAGAGGGCCGATGTCATCCGGCAAGGCCCACTTGTAGACCGGCACCGGGATGACCGTGGCCAGGCGGGCCTTCAATGCCTGGGTCAACTCGGGTTGCGGCTGGCCGTACTCCTGCACTGCGATGAACTGTCCGGCGACGGGAACCGGAGTGTTGTCGATCAGTTCGATCACCTCGCGCCAGGTATTCGGCTCAGCCGCCCGGTAGTCGACACGGACGCCTGCCGATCTCAGCACGGCCACCGGCTTCGGCCCGCGAACGATCACCGTGGTCCGTCCGAACGACTTCTGCAACTCCTCGATTGAGTGCCGGGTCGTCAACACATCGAGCAACCCCTGAGCCCCCACTCCGGTCAGGAATACGACAATATCGATCTCCCCCCGGGCCAATTGATCGCCAAAAGACAGGGCTGTGGTGTTGTCCTCAATCGGGATTTCTTTCAGGGACGGCGCGATGGTCGCCAAGCCGCCGTGTCGCTCGATCAGGGAGCGCATTTCGGCAGCGCGGCGGCTTTCAAAGCTGCACACTCGGAGCATGGGGGTGGCCTGTGGATGGGGAGAATACGGGAAGAGTTCGAGTTGGCCTGCACCCAGTCTGCCAACAGAAGTGCCTGGCGTCGAGCCGTTTTCCCCTCAGATTGACGTGCGATCCGGCACTTCGACCGTCTGACCCGCACAGCCCGCAGTGTACCCCGAATCGGAGTGGAACGGAATTTAGCCATTCCCTGCTTCTCCATCAGCAGGCGAGCCGGGCGGCGTCAGCCCCCGGATGCTTTCGCCCGTGGCCAGAGTCCGGGGGCTGA
>JAYTFV010000559.1:0-2498 GCA_043734065.1 Planctomycetota bacterium | reverse complement strand
TCTGGTCATCGAGCTTCCGAATCGGGGCGAGGTCGAGCGGCTGATGCGCCTTTGCATCGACGTTCGAGATCCGCCAGATCCGCCCGCGCCCGTGGACCTTGTACTCGCGCAGCACCCAGTCGGTGATGTAGAGCGATCCATCGGGAGCGGTTGCGATCCCGACCGGTCGGAATTCGTCTCCGCCGACGATCAGCGGCTCTGTGACCGACTCATATGAAGCCCCCTTCTGCTTCAAACGGAAGCGGTCAATCCGGTGGTCGCCCCAACTGGTCCCGAACAGATCACCCCGCCACTCCTCCGGCAGACCGGCACTTTCGTAGGCCAGAATCCCGCTCGGAGCCTCACCCGTTCCGGCCACCATCGGCAGCTTCCCCGCGACCTCGCCATTCCACGAGGTGAACGGGTGCAGCCCCTTGCGACCGATGCTGAAGCGGTAGCCGAAATCACCGCCGCGCACCGAGTGCATCAACCGGCACGGCGGTCGGCTGTCGGGATCGTTATCGACGGTGAACAGATGACCGAGGGCGTCGATACACGAGGCATGCGGGTTCCAATACCCGGTCGACCAGAGCTTGAGACCCGTCCCATCCGGTCGAAACTGGTAGACGTTTCCGCCCTCGCCGCCGCCCTTGAGCGTGACCCCATCGCGCCCGGTGAGCGTGTAGTCCGCCCCGAGGTTCTCGCCGAATCCGATGTACATATTGTCGAGCGAATCAAACGCCAGCCCGGCCAGACCATTGTGGGGGTAGTCCCCCTTGGTGTCGAGCTTGAGCAGGACATGTTGCCGATCAACCTTGTCATCGCCGTTGGTGTCTTCCAGGAGTTGGAGATCGCGGCGAGTGGCGAGGAAGACTTGGGTGGTGCCAGTGGGGGCTGCGACTTGAAGTTCCTTGAGCTGGACAATGTCCATCCACGGGGGCCGTACGACGACGCTCATCGCGTGGCGAAAACCGTCGGCGAAGACAGTCGGGTCATCGGCCTTCCCGTCGCCGTCCTTGTCGGTGAAGACCAGCAGGCGATCGGTCGGATACCCCTTGTACCCCTCGGGCGGGAAGTGCGTGTTACTCTCAATCGCCCACACACGGCCCAACTCGTCGACATCGATCCCCGTCGGAGTCACGATCTGCGGCGTCTCCGCGAACAGCTCGATCTTCACCCGCGGATCGAGCGACTTCGGCGGCTCGGCAGCCTGCGAAGAGGCTTGCCACGCCAGGGACGCGATCACCAGTCCAGTGAGCAGTACACGATTCATAGGGAGTCTCAGCAGTGCGATCACGGGGACCAGAGGAGAAGTGACTCGCCTGGACAGGCAAACTCACCTCCCCGGAACTTACGTCGCCGGGAGTCTGAACTCAACCGTACTATGGGGCATTGTGGTACGACGCTCCGCGTCGTACGTCACGACGCGGAGCGTCGTACCACATTCCATCCGGTAACTGCGGGTCACGCTATCGCCCAACGTAGTCGCGGCAGCACTTCCACCGGTCGCCCCGTTCGGTCGTCCGGCAAATCCGGCGGTTGGTGAATCAACTGTTCAGCGATCCTCATCAACTCGATGAGAGACCGCGAAGCCCAAGACGCCTCCTCGCTCGTGACCCCGCGTTGAACCTCTGAAAACAGTTCCAGTGCCCGCCGCGCGTGCCGCTCCACTCCCACCAGATTGTGCTCGCGGAGCTTGACCCCCGCAGCCGCCAGCTTGATGAGGCCCTTCAAGTAGTCGGCCAAGCCCCCCATACGTCCGGCGGCATGCCACAGTGACTCCCAGGCTTCATGCGACTCCCAGTAGTAGCCCGCATTGAAGAGCTGGACCGCCCATTGGAACTCGGGGTGTGCGGGGAGATCGGCCCAGGTGAGAGCGGCATGCGGTGACGGCGCAGCGTCTGCTTCTAAGGCGTCAGGCCCCCGATACGAATGCCCCGCCGGGTCGCGCAGCGGGTGCGGGGTCACGCCTGGAATGTGCGTGTACGGCGGCAAGGGGCGGTCGCTCAACGGGACTCCTCCGCAGCCACGCGGGCCAAGGCTTGCTCGTACTCCTCCGGAGTATTCGTGTTGCACAACGAATCGAGATCGGGGTCAACACGCCGTAGCTCTTCCAGCGGCACCTCGCGCGTGCGGCACTTCTCGAACAGGAACACCGAGCGCAGCCGGTCCGCCGCCAATAGTTCCTCGATCACCGGCAGCACCGAGAGTCGATACACCGCTGCCAGTGGATGGTGATACCGCCCATCAAACGGCACAGCGATCTCGGCATCGCCCAGGGCGTCGATCATCGCCCGCACGAACTCCGATTTGAGGAGCGGGGCATCACAGGCGGAGGCGTACACGATGTCGACCTCACCCCTCAGTGCGGTCATGCCGACCGCGAGGCCCGCCAGTGGGCCGCGATACTCCACCGGATCGCGGGCGATGCGAATGGATGGGGTGGCATCGAGTGTCGTCTTTCGCTCCGCGAAAGAACGGCCTTTCGCGGAGCGAAAGGCGACACTACTGGCGGAGCG
>JAYTFV010000558.1:0-2794 GCA_043734065.1 Planctomycetota bacterium | reverse complement strand
CCAGCCCCGCTGTCACGATGGCCAGCAGACACGACGCTCCCCGTCCGAATGCAACGGTTGGGTGGAAAGACTGAATGGCCAGCAGCAGCGGGTGCCGGTTCGACTCCTCAAACCGACCGCTCCAGAGATCCCGCCACAGCTGGGCTGGACCGCCGTGGTCGTGGATCTGGCGAGCAGTGCCGAGGAACGCCCCCTGGTCATCGTCGAAGGGGGTGTCTTGGTGCTGGAAGACCCAGAGAGTGTTGACCGCGAACAGCAGGGTGCTGAAGAGGACGAGGCCGGCCCCGGCGCGGTGGCCAGTCGCGAAGGGGACTGCTCGCGAACGGTGCCAGAGTTCGGTCCAGCGGGCGAGTTGGGACTCGATCCAGGAGTCACAGGCGCGGAGGGCCACACCCAGAGTCGCCATGCCCGCCAGGAGACCGCCTGCGGCGACTCCCCACAAGAGCGGGGAGTGGCTGGCCAGTAAGAGCCCCTGCTGAATCGTGACAGCCGCACAGAGCCACGCGAAGAGTCCCGTCACCGCCAGGAGACAGCGAACAATGCGAGGGTGGGAGGCAGGTGAGCGTTCGGCGTCTGCCGGATAATGAGGAGGCTGCTTGAGGGGGAATCCTTCAATCGGTTGTTCGTCCACCAACCTGGCCTCCAGTGGTGTTCACGGACCCGACCCCGGAGGGGTCACAGCGATTAGCCGGTGGTTGAGCGAAGCGACACCACCGGATGGGCATTCTCACGCGACACACCATCCCGGAGGGATGGCAGCGACTCTGGCCGCTAGAGCCATTCGAAGGGCTGCAATCCCTCCGGGATAGACTGAATTGCGGAGGCTCTCCGGTGGTGTCGCTGCGCTCGACCACCGGCTATGGGCTGAAATCCCTTCGGGATAGGAACTGAAGTCGATTGCGACCGGAGGATTGCCTGGATCTTGGGATAGGCTTCCAGCCTGTCATTCTTCGCTAGGCAAGACAGGCTGGAAGCCTATCCCACGCGGACGGGCAAATGTGCCCGTCCCACTCTCGCGGTTAGTCGACGACTTGCGCATCGGTTTCTGGAACGGCGTCGCTGTTGGGGTCGAACCACTCGTCCTTGAACACGATCCGCTTCTTCTTGTCCATCGCCAGATTCGCGGTGAGGGCCATGATGGCGTCGGCCATCGCGACCGGGCCGGGGCAGCGCAGGCCGCCTTCGCTGGCGGGGAGCATCTTGCCGTCCTTGTTGTAATAGGACGGGCCGTAGTTGCGGATGGCGTAGGCGAAATGCTCCATCTCTTCCGTGTAGCCCCGGCTGACGTTCGTCGACCAGTCGCTGCCGCCGGACGACTTCGCCGGTCCGGAGTTCGTCTCGTAAGCACTCAGCACCGGTCCGCCGCTGACCGCGCTGTTCACCACCCACAGCCGCTGATCGGGGCCGCCGCCGTCGCTGCCCTTGCCCTCTTCCTTGTAGAGCATCGCTTCCTTTTCGGTCTTGACGATCAGCGTGCCGCGGCTGCCGAAGACGGTCTCGCCATAAGGCTCGAACTTGTTCGTGCTGATCGAGGAGTAGGTGACGATCGCGAGGTCTTCCGGGGCCTGCGCGTGGTTGCGACCGGGGAACTCATAGGTCACATAGACGTGGTCATTGATCTGGCGGTCGTCCTTCTGCTTGTCGAGCGAGCCAACGCCCGGCACGCCGTAAAAGTTTTTGCCGCCAAAGCCCTGCACGGCCAGCGGGTGGACCTTGCCCAGGAAGATGCTGCAGGCGTCCATTTGGTGGCTGCCGAGTTCGGCCATCAACCCGCCGCCGGTCGTGTTGTACAGCTTCCAGTCGATCAATTGTTCTGGCGAGATGTAGCCGAAGTCCTTCAAGTCGATCTTTTTCAGAGCTTCGATGTCGACCTTGGCCTTGGCTTCGCTCGACTTCCGCCACTGATCGGAGTTCGGGAAGCTGTTGTTGCGATGCCACTGGGCCCGGATGTGCTTGATGTCGCCCAACAGTCCGCTACGGACGAGGTTGGCCGAGTTGTCATAGAGCACGCTGTAGTGCCGCTGGTGCCCGACCGTCAGCACGAGGTTCTTGTCGCGGGCCAGCCGGATCAGCGACTTGCACTGGGTGATCGTGCGGGCCATGAGCTTCTCGCTGAGCACATGCAGCCCGGCTTCCAGGCACGCCCGGGCCACCGGCTCATGCTGGCTCAGCGGGACCGCGATGATGACCGCCTCCAGACCGAGTTCGTCCTTGGCAGCGAGAAGGGACTTGTGCGAGTCGTACACTTTGACCTTGCCAGCTGCGGCCGCGCCGAGCTTCCGCACCAGCCCAATGCGGTCGTCGTTGCCATCCCCTTCGAGAGCCCGAATTTGGTTCATCGGACGCAGGTCGGCGACGGCGACGACCTCCATATACGCGGGCGGATGCTGGGTCATGAGGATATTCCCCTCATCGCCAGTGCCGATGAAGGCGACCTTGACGGGAGCTCCCTTCAGTTCCTGATAGCCGAAGTACATCGCCCCCAGGCCGGTCGTTCCGGCGGCAACGCCCTTGAGCAGGTCGCGGCGGGTCAGACCCACAGCGTCCGAAAAACTCTGCTTCCCAATTTTCTGCTGTTCGGGGGTGAGGTTCATGTCGTTCTCTCTGCAACCGTGGGGGGTGCCCGCAGTGACTTGTCAATGGAGGTCGCGGACTAGCACTGGTCGTGCGTCTGTCGATTGTACAGGCGATTCTTCATTTTTGCAGTCGGGAGGAGATCACTTTCACCGGGCTGGGTGAGCGTCTCGTGTGTCGGTGGTGCATACCGACCGGGAGGGCGAGGCTCCTGCCGAGC
>JAYTFV010000557.1:0-4568 GCA_043734065.1 Planctomycetota bacterium | reverse complement strand
GCCCGCGGCTCCCATGAGTCCGACGATCCAGTGCTTCGTACGAAGAGTCATGTGTGGCTCCTGACGTGACAGATGATCAGCATGTCAATCGTTGGAGTTCGGGCTTTTGCCCGTCCTCACCACGCAGCAGAGGCAGCCTAAAGGCTGGATTCCAACGGCGGATATTCCTCGCCGCCGATGAACGTCTTCTCCACCGTCAGCGTCTTGCTCAGCACGACCACATCGGCGTGTTTGCCGACGGTCAGGCTGCCGACGGTTTTGGCGATACCGGTGCGTTCGGCGGGCGTCAGGCTGGCCATGCGGATCAGGTTCGCGAGCGGGGCGTTGGTGGCGGCGTGCATCGTGCGGAGCATGTGGTCCATCCCGACGACGGAGCTGGCGAGGTTCGCCCCGTCGGGGGTGCGGCCCACCTGGCCGTCGCTGGCGATCAGCGTGCCATCGTCGATGGATCCGAAGCGGTACTCGCCCGGCGGGCAGTCGACGGCCCGGCTGGCATCGGTGACCAAGCAGAGCCGATCCGGCCCCTTCATCTGGTACGCGAACCGCAACAGCTCCGGCGACAGGTGATACCCATCGGCGATCACTTCGGTACTCATCTCCGCGTTCGCGAGGACGAACTGCTCCATGCTGGCCTGCATCGGCGTGCCGAAGCGGGGACGCAGCGAGGCCACCGAACTCATCACGCACCAGAAATGGTCGACGTGCCGCATCCCGAGTTTGAACGCCGCCTCCATCTCACCCCAACTGGAGTTCGAGTGGCCGCAGGTGATGAGGCAGCCATGCTTGCGGGCCATCTTGTAGAACTCGTCGGCTCCGGGAAGCTCCGCGGCGCAGGTGGCGATGCGGATCAGGCCGGTCTCGAAGTGCGGACGATACTCGGTCATGTCGGGATCGCGGCGGCCTTCCTTGGAATGGCAGCCGACCTTGTCCTCGGCGAAGTACGGGCCATAGAAGTGAATGCCGCCGACGCGAGCCCCATCGAGCGGTAGCCAAGCGTGCTGGACCTCATGACACGCAGCAATCATGCGGGTGATCTGCTGCTTCGAGCCGGTTGTGGTCGTGGGGAAGATCGTGGTCGTGCCGTGCTTGGCGTGGCAGCGATTTGCGACCCGCACCGCGTGCGAGTTGCCGTCCATATAGTCAGCCCCGCCGCCGCCGTGGACGTGGATGTCGATAAAGCCGGGCGAGATGTAGGCCCCCTGCACATCGACGACCCGCCCCGCAAACCGCTCGCGGTTTTTGCGAGGCCCCACCGACTGGATGACCCCGCGCTCGATCACGACTTCCCCGTCCTCGATCAATTCATCGGGAAGGACGAGCGTCCCGCCGGTGATGAGGAGCGGTGTACTCTGCGATGGGGTGGGTAGCATGATGTCACTCCTGAGTGTTGCTGAAACCAGAGGTCATGTTATCCAGTTTGCGGAGACAATATACGCCAGACTTCCGAAGTCTTCGGAGACTTCGGAAGTCTGCACCGATTTACTGCGACTGCTTCGGCTCCGCTGGGAGGGCGACGCTCCTGCGGAGCCGCGAGCGAGGGGGGACGTGGTCTGGCGGAAGCGGCTCGGCAGGAGCCTCGCCCTCCCGGTCAGTCTCGCCTCCCGGGTGGTGTTCGCCACCGACATTGGGACGCACATACGGTGAGCATGATTCCTCCCGTGGGGCAGGGGGGCTGCGATCATGAATCCGTTATACTGACGCGGACCAGTCGGTGTCGACGACTGGCCCCGGGAGTGACCTGACGATGCCGACCTCTCTGTTGTCTCCCGGTGCTCAGCGCGTGATGGACCGCCTGATGGCGAGAGAGTCCTGGTCGGCCTTCGACCTGCTGGAGGCGTTGTGGGCCGATGAAAGCCGGGCGCACGATCTCCTCTGCGGGGCCGGGGTCACGGCGGGGGCGATGCTCGATGCCGCTGTGGTTCTCAAGCACGCCGAGGCCCCGGTGTGTCCGCTCCGGGAGTTCCTGCAGAGTGCCCGGCAGCTTGTCGCTCACGAGGGAATGGCAGCCGAGATTCGCACGGAGCATCTGCTGCTGGCGGGACTGGAGGTCGACTCATTCCGCGATGCGCTGGAGCTGCTGAGTGTCGATGTGGGGGCTCTGCGGGCGCGGCTACAACAGCCGATCACCGAGAGTACCACTCCGCTGGAGTCCGACATTCAACTGCGAGCGGCCCCGGTGTTGCGGAGTGAGTCGGTCTCGGTGGCCCGGATTCTGGATGCTTCGGCGAATCGTTGCCGCGAGGGGCTGCGCGTGGTCGAGGACTACGCGCGGATGATCCTCAACGATGCTCACTTGTCGCGGCAGATCAAGGAAGTGCGACATGCACTGGTCCCGCTGCTGTCGCGGTTGCGAGTGGATGAGGCGGTGCAGGCTCGCGATACCGAGCATGACGTAGGCACCTCGATCCACACGGCCTTCGAGATGGCCCGGCCCTCCGTTTGGTCGGTCGCCCTGGCCAACATCAAACGCGTGCAGGAGGCGCTCCGCACCCTCGAAGAGTACGGTAAGACCGTCGACGCCGTGGCAGCGACGGGGATCGGTGGGCTGCGGTATCGGTTCTATACGATCGAAAAGGGTCTGAGCGTGACGCAGGGGGCGATTGAGAAATTAAAGGACTGCTCTCTGTATTTATTAGTGACAGATAGTCTCTGTCCGCAGGGGGCTGGACCGGTTGTCAAGGCGGCCCTTCGCGGCGGCGTGGATGTGGTCCAGCTGCGAGAGAAGGGAATGCCCGACCGGCGGGTTCTGGAACTGGCGAAGTGGATTCGCGATTGGACGGTCGAAGCGGGGGCGCTATTCATCGTGAATGATCGCCCCGATCTGGCGTGCCTGGCCGATGCGGATGGGGTGCATGTGGGGCAGGGGGATTTGACCGTTCATGAGGCCCGCCAGATTATCGGCGGCCAGAAGCTGGTGGGGGTCTCGACGCATGCGATCGAGCAGGCGAAGCAGGCGGTTCTGGATGGGGCAGATTACCTGGGCGTGGGTCCGGTGTTCTCGTCCCGCACGAAGAGTTTTGAGGAGTTCGCGGGGCTGGAATATGTGCGGCAAGTGGCGAGCGACGTGTCGCTCCCGGCCTTCGCGATCGGCGGGATCGGACTGGAGAACATCGAGCAGGTGCTGGCTGCGGGGGCGCACAGGATTGCGGTCAGCAGCGAGATCTGCGGAGCGGAAGATCCAGAACGGGTGGCGGTGCGGCTGAAAGAGTCGTTGCGACTGGCGAGTCAGGACGCAGATCGTCAGGACTCAGGATTGGGGTTGGAGTTCAGGCTTTAGCCTGCTCCGGAACAGCCTAAAGGCTGGACTCCAACCCCCAATAATCCAGAGTTGACGGGGCACTAGCCCACATACGAAACCAGGGGCCGGGTCCGCAGCACCCCGCCCCTGATTGCATCCATTGTGGTGACAGAAGTCGTGAGACTTCCGTTCGCCCCAATTCTTTTAGAAGCGGTTCTTGGGGGTTTCGTTGGCCGGACGATCGCAAGTGATGGCGCACTGATTGTTGTCGCAATCGTCGCGCTGATCTTCGAAGTCCGAGCCGAAGGTCGCGGCATGGATCACCGCAGGACGGAAGTCACGTTTGGAGAACCCGCTATGGCGATAGCTCTGGTTCGCTTCACCGATGGCATCGGCGATATCGTTGAGTTCCGTGACAGCGGCGTGCTGGATCTCGCTGAGGTCGACAATCAGCCCGATGATGAGCAGCGTGGCGATGAGGACGAGTTCCGCGCTCACAATAAAGCCGGACTCCTCCTGCCAAAGTTGTTTGAACATGCTGACACTCTTTTGTGTGGAAACAGAGTCGAATTGCCGTGCCGAGAAGTGCGTCGTCGCCTGATCCGGGAGCGGGCGGGCACGGTTGACTCGGGAGCCTGCGGTGCCCCTGCTGGTATTCTCTGCACTGGTCATGCCGAATGTTATGGCCGTTCCGGTTGCAACGATTTGCAGGTGGCCTCGACACTCTCTCGTGTGACACAACGGATTGGAAAATCAGGAGATGAGGATTGACTCGATCATGGATCACGAGGTGGATTGTGCAGATTATCCGGCGTGCGGAGTGAGTCCCTGAATGGAGATTGAAACGTTTCGTCAATCCAGTTGTTCATTCTCTAATACTCCGCGCGGGTCCGCATGAGACGTCCGTCCTACGAAATGTCTCATTATTTCCGCACGAAGTATCATCGCTCGAAACGACAGCGGGGGTTGGGTCCGCAGAACCCCACACCCGGTCGAATCGACATCCATCGCAGCAGTCATTACGGCCGGATGAAAATGTCCCGTGGCACGGGCGTCTCGCCCGTGAATCCCGGGGAAAACGCATGGGCAAGACGCCCATGCCACGTTTTTCAACAGACTGGTACGGCTTCTGTACGCACAGCTCGTTAGGACATGGTCCAAAACAAGTGCCCGAAATTCACCGCAGAGGGCGCGAGGGTTCGCAGAGGGGAATTCCCGGAGATCTCGCGGACCTCTGTGAGCCTCCGCGCCCTCTGCGGTGAATCCTCTTCATGACTTTCGGGATGTTGTTTCGGGCCAGTTCGTTAGAACCGATTGAAAAACTTGGGGG
>JAYTFV010000556.1:0-3431 GCA_043734065.1 Planctomycetota bacterium | reverse complement strand
CCTGGTCCGTCAACCCAGGGTCTTCCGCTGCGCGGCCGACCCTGGGCTACGAGGCGAGACCCCGTTGGGGTCGATGTTCTACGAATTCTCAATCCACCGACGAACGTGACGCACACCCTCATGCGGAAACGGCGCGTGGTGAGCGTTGTGATTCGCCTGGAAAAGCAGTACAATCTAACGCCCGACAGAGGAGCCTGATCCACCCCGGAGCATCGCTCGTAACTCTCGAATCAATAGCCATTTGCGTCAAAGGGATGCAAGCCGTCAGATCCTTCGGATCGGCGGTCCACCAAGGAGTTGACCGTTGGTCTCCAAGAACGACAAGAACGCCCCGATTCCCGAAGACAACGGCGACGATCGCATCCAGCGGATGGATATCCGCGATGAGATGCAGCAGAGCTACCTGACCTACGCGATGAGCGTGATTATCAGCCGCGCTCTGCCCGATGCGCGCGATGGGTTGAAGCCTGCTCAGCGGCGGATTCTGGTGGCGATGAATGACCTCAATCTCGGGCCGAACTCGGCGCGAATGAAGTGCGCCAAGATCTCCGGCGACACGTCGGGGAACTACCACCCGCACGGCGAAGCGGTGATCTACCCGACTTTGGTCCGCCTGGGCCAGGACTGGGTCATGCGCGAGGTGTTGATCGACAAGCAGGGCAACTTCGGCTCGATCGCCGGTCTCGGTCCGGCAGCCATGCGGTACACCGAAGCCCGGTTGTCGGCCCAGGCTGCGGACTTGCTGGAGGACCTCAACAAGGACACGGTCGACTTCGTCCGCACGTATG
Source organism: Planctomycetota bacterium (assembly GCA_043734065.1). Lineage (GTDB taxonomy): Bacteria > Planctomycetota > Planctomycetia > Planctomycetales > Planctomycetaceae > TH-plancto1. The sequence goes on along the minus strand of JAYTFV010000556.1, from coordinate 2,643 downwards.
ACCAGCGGAACGAAGAGCCGGTGGTCCTCCCCGCACGATTTCCGAACCTGCTCGTGAATGGATCGACCGGGATCGCCGTCGGGATGGCGACGAGCGTGCCGCCACACAACCTGGCCGAAGTCGCCAGCGCGGTGCAGGTGCTCATCGACAACCCGGACGCCAGCGTCGACGAGATCATCGAAGTCCTACCCGGTCCCGACTTCCCGACCGGAGGCGTCATCTGCGGCCGGTTCGGTGTGCGGCAAGGCTATCAGACCGGACGCAGCACCCTCACCGTGCGGGCCAAGATCGAGTTCGAGACCGAAAAGAACACCGAAGTCATCGTCGTCAAAGAGATCCCGTACTTCGAAAACCGCGACCGCATCAAGGAGAAGCTCGAAGAGTTGATCCGCGACGACAAGATCAAGGGCATCTCGCGCGTTGTCGACTACACCGACCGCAAGACGCCGACGTGGCAGGTGCGGCTGCATATCTACCTCAAACGCGACGCCGACCGCGAAGTTGTGCTGAACCTGCTCTACAAATATTCGCCGCTGCAAACCACGGTCAGCGTGATCTTGCTGGCCCTGGTCGGCAACCGCCCGCAGACGCTCAATATCAAGCAGTTGTTGCAGGAGTTCATCCGGCACCGCGTGACGGTCATCCGCCGCCGCACCGAGTTCCTGCTCGCCGAAGCCCGCAAGCGGAAGCACACGGTCGAGGGCCTGCTCATCGCCCAGATCGACATCGACCTGGTGATCTCCACGATCCGCAACTCCCCCAGTCGCAGCGAGGCCAAGGTCCGGCTCCAGGCGATTAAGATCGATGGCGGCCTGATCGAACGCGCCCTCGGCTCCACCGGCTACTCGATGTTCCAGGACGAGCAGGGGGTCTTCGAAGCCTACTCCCTCTCCGCCAATCAGACCGAAGCCATCGTCAGCATGCAGCTCGGCTCCTTGGCCAATCTGGAGCGGGAGAACCTGCAAGGCGAGCATAATCACCTGCTCGAAGGAATCTCCGGGCATTTGAAGTTGCTGGCCTCGGACGAAGCGGTCCTCGCGCTGATTCGCGGCGAGATGGACGACATGAAGTCCAAGTATGCCACCCCGCGTCGGACCGAAATTTCCGAGGAAGAGCTGACCGATGTCGACAAGGATTCGCTGATCACCGAAGAGCCGATGGTGGTCACGCTGTCGCAGCGGGGCTACATCAAGCGGACTCCGCTGATGACGTATCAGTCGCAGAATCGCGGCGGCAAGGGGATCGCCGGAGCCAAGAACGACGATGAGGATCCGATCGAGCATCTCTTCGTGTCGAGTACGCACGCCTACCTTTTGTTCTTCACCAACAAGGGCCGCGTCTACTGGCAAAAGGTGTACGACCTGCCACTGCAAGGCCGCACCGCCAAGGGCCGGGCGCTGGTCAATCTGCTGTCGCTCGACGAGGGCGAAACGGTCCAGGACTGCATCGATGTCCGCGAGTTCGTCGACACTCAGTTCCTGCTGATGGCCACCCAGGCGGGGATCGTCAAGAAGACCGCGTTGTCGGCCTATAGCCGCCCCAAGAAGGGTGGGATCATCGCCATCAAGCTCGACGAGGGGGACGCCCTCATTGATGTGGTCAAGGTCTCGCCGGGGCAGGATGTAGTCCTCAGTACCTCGAACGGCATGTCGATCCGGTTCTGCGAGTCGGACGCCCGCGCGACGGGCCGCGACACGATGGGGGTCAAGGGGATCAAGCTCGGTAAGGGCGATCTGGTGGTTGGTATGGTCGTGGCCGAAGAGAACGCCACCTTACTCACGATCTGTGAGAACGGGTACGGCAAGCGGACGCCGTTCGGCGTCGTGGCACCGGATGAGGTCGTGGCCGAGGGAGCAGAACCCGTCGACGGAGCTGAGCCGACCGAACTCGCCGAAGCCGAACCGACCGGCGAAGAAGAAGACCCCACCAGCCCCAGCGGCATGCGTTACCGCCGCCAGCGCCGCGGCGGCAAGGGCCTCCGCGATATCAAGACCACCGACCGCAACGGCAAGGTCATGGGCATCCTCGCCGTTCACGATGGCGACGATGTCCTCATGGTCTCGCAAAGCGGCATGATGCAACGCATCCGCGCCGTCGACATCAGCCTCATCGGCCGCAACACCCAGGGCGTCCGCATCATGCGCCTCGACGGCGAGAAACTCGCCAGCGTCGCCCGCATTCCCGCGGAAGTGGCCGATGAGACGACCACCCCGCCCGCAATTGCTCCCGAGACTCCCCCGGAAGGCACTCCGCCTGCTGCTGAGTAACCCCCCGAGCCGGAAGCGTCAGCACCCGGAGTCTTCTCGACAGCGAGCGGCTGGACGTAAGTCCGCCGCGATGTGCGGTGTCGCCGGGTGCCACTGGCGAGGGCTTTGACTCGCCAGTGTGGAGCGACTCACGACTGCACCAACAAGTTTTCCGTCTCGGCCACGCTCCCCAACACTGGCGGCCCAAAGCGACCGCCAGTGGCACCCGGCGTCATGGTCACGGATGTGCAAAAACACTTGGGCAAGTAAGCACGTCAGGTGGCACTGGCGAGGGCTGTGACTCACCAGTGTGGAGCGGCTCACGCATGCACCATAAAGTATTCAGTCTCGGCCACGCTCCCCAACACTGGCGGCCCAAAGCGACCGCCAGTGGCAC
>JAYTFV010000555.1:0-2411 GCA_043734065.1 Planctomycetota bacterium | reverse complement strand
CTCTTGTGCGCGAATGATCATCCTTGATCCTCCAATCCCTTGGGAATCACCGATGATAGCTCATTCCATCGTGTTCACAGCACTGGCCTCGCCCTCCCGAAATCGCCTCGCCCCTGCCCTGCCCCTCTGGCCATCAGCCATCAGCCTCCCTCACACCGGCACCCGGATCTCCGCGAGAATCTCCCGGATCACCTGGTCCTTCGACATCGAACCGAACTTCGCCTTTGAGGTGAGTACGGTCCGGTGGGCCAGCACAGACGCCGCGACCCGCTGCACATCATCCGGGATCACATAGTCCCGACCCGCCATGAACGCCGCCGCCTGCGCCGCTCGAAACAGCATCAGCGTCCCGCGCGGGCTGACTCCGAGTTTCAAGTGCGCGTGCTGCCGCGTGTGCCGGACCAGATCGACCGCATACTCGGCGACGGTGCGCTCCACTTTCACTCCGCGGACTTTGGCTTGCAGGTCGCGGACCTGATCGAGGGTCAGCACCGGGCGGATGTGATCGATCGGGACATCGACCGCCTGGTCGTACAAGATCTCCACCTCCATCTCCCGGTCCGGATACCCCAGGCTCATCTGGATCAGGAACCGGTCGAGTTGCGCTTCCGGCAGCGGGTAGGTGCCCTGGAAGTCGACGGGGTTCTGGGTCGCCAGCACCAGAAATGGAGCGGGCAGCGGATACCGCACCCCATCGATCGTGGCCTGGCCCTCGCTCATCGCTTCCAGCAGCGACGACTGCGTGCGCGGGCTGGCGCGGTTGATCTCGTCGGCCAGTAACACGCTGCAAAAGATCGGCCCCTTGCGAAAGGTAAACGACCCATCGCGCGGGTTGTAGATCGACGCCCCCAGGATATCCGACGGCAGCAAATCCGGCGTGAATTGAATCCGTCCAAAGTCCGCCGCCAGTGACCGGGCCAGAGCCTTGGCCAGTGTCGTCTTGCCGACCCCCGGCACGTCCTCCATCAGCACCGACCCATTCGCCAAGAGCGCGATGATCAGCAGATCGAGCGACTCGGGGCGACCGCGAATGACCGTCGACAGATTCTTGCGCAGCACCGCCAGCGAATCAAGGGCCTGAGCTGCGGTTCCTTCAGCAAGCATCGATAATCACCGGGGAGAGTGAAGAGACGGGACGAGCCGAAACGGTAGCAGGTCGGTCTGGCCGGTGAAAGGACGGGCGAGTCGGGGGGCGGCTCAATGTTTCGCGACGCAAAGCCGTCGCGTCGCAGCTAAACAGTCACAGTCTGCAGCCATTCTCGGACGCGAGCGAGTGTTATCCCCTCCAGCAGGAACAGCTTTTTCGGTTGGGTGTCGCCTTGGAGGAGGGTCACTCGGTTGGGGGCGAGGGCGAGGGATTCGGCGAGGAGGTCGCGGATGGCTTGGGTGGCTTTGCCTTTTTCGGCGACTTGGGTGACGGCGATTTTGAGGCGGCCCGCGTGTTCGCCGACGATGGCGTTGCGGCGGGCTCCGGGTTGGCCTTGCACGGGGAGCAGGACGCCAGCGGGGGTGGAGGAGAGTTCAATCATGGTCGAGTTTTCTCGGTCCCCAGCTCCGCTGGGAACCGCATCTCCTCGAAGCTACGCTTCGCTACTCGCGGCGAAATAGCTCCGAATTGTGAGCGGTCGCAATGTCATGGACTATCAGCTGGGCGAGGCGGCTTGGCACGAGGCGAAGCGGAGCTTCGGGGATAGGCGTTCCCAAGCAGGAGCTTGGGAACGAGGGGGATGGCCTACCGCTGGTAGATCGGCAGGAAGCGGTACTCGATCGCCAGACCCAGCACGGCCAATGAGGTGCCGTACGTCTTCCCGACGCCGCGCTCGCTGCCGTGCTCGGGGAACCAGGAGCCGTCGGCCCCCTGCACCGGCAGCAGCAGCTTGCAGAGATGGGCATGGCTCTGCTCGGCGTACTCGCCACCGAGTTTGAACAGGCCCACGCCGGTGTAATAGATGCCGTAGAAACAGTAGTTGCTGTCGAGCCGCAGGGGGTTGTCCTTCAGCCACTTCGCAGCCCCGCGAGCCTCCTCGGTGTCGTGGGCACCGCAGACTTCCAGGCAGGTGATCCCCACGCCAGTCAGTGTCGGCGTGGCTCCGCTGCCGGGCTGGTAGCCGAAGCCGCGCTTGTCGGTCGTCGAGCAGTTCTTGACGTAGGCCACGGCAGCGTCAATCGCTTCGGCGGGGACATCGCAGCCGACATCCTTGGCCGCGCGGAGAGCCATCACCTGCCACCCGGTAACGCTCAGATCGCTGTCCCGGCTGTCGGTCTGATAGCGCCACCCGCCCTTGTTGCGAGTATCCTTTTCATAGGCCTGCGACTCCAGGATGAGCTTGACCGCCCGTTCGAGAGACCGCTTGAGGAGCTTCGCCTGGGCCTCCTCGACCATGCCAACCGCTTCCGCCAGCATCAGCGTG
>JAYTFV010000554.1:0-1741 GCA_043734065.1 Planctomycetota bacterium | reverse complement strand
TTGCTGAGGCCCGAGCAACTCCAACTCGTCCGGGATTTCGTGGCTGCGGGCAAGCCGATCGTCGGCATTCGCACGGCCAGCCATGCGTGGTGCCTGCGCGGTGAGGAGCCACCCGCCGGTCGGGCACAGTGGCCGGAGTGGGACAAGCAGGTGTTCGGTGGGAACTACAACAACCACTACGCGGGTGATCTCAAGACCGTCATGAAGCCGGTCGAGTCGGGAGTCGGGAGTCGGGAGTCGGGAGCAGGCAAGAAGCCAGGGCATCCGATCCTGACTGGTATTCCTCGGGAGCCGTTTGTCGCGGGCGGGTCGCTGTATCAGACGGCTCCGTTGGCCGAAGGAACGACCGTCCTGATTGAGGGCGAGATCGAGGGCAAACCGGTCGAACCTGCCGCCTGGACCTTCACCCGCGCTGACGGAGGCCGGTCGTTTTACACGTCGCTGGGCCACACCGGGGACTTCGAGAACCCCGTGTTCAACCGACTGCTGGTGAACGCCCTGTACTGGGCAGCAACGGGGAAAGTGCCCGCGACAGTCCGCGAGTCGGCGGGGCACGATCTCTCGTCCCATTGGAGTCCGATCATCGTCCCTGGCAGTTGGGAAAAAGTCGGTGGACCTCCATTGAAGGAGTACGATGGCGTGGCGTGGTATCGCTGCATGATTCGCGTCCCGGAAACCTGGACCGGGGCGGCCCTCAACCTGCGACTCGGCTCGACCGAGGACAACGAACTGGAGGTCTACTTCCAAGGCCAACAGCTCGATGTGACCGAGGTCGCCTTTGCCCCGAAGCCGCTGGAGGACGGCGGTATTCTGGTCGAGATCCCGGAAGACCTGGTGACGCCGGGCGAGTTGCACCTGCTCTGCGTGCGGTGCGATAACGGCGAGGGACCGGGGGGCTTGGCGTTCCTCAATCCGGGTCTGCACTTCGGCAGAGACCAGAAAATCTCGCTCGCAGGCCGCTGGCAATTCCGCACCGGCGACGACGAGTCATTCGCCACACTGCCCCTCCCCGCGAAGTTCGCAGCTCCCACCGAAGCGGTGTTTGAACAGAAGCCGTGAAGACCGTGGGATAGGCTTCCAGCCTGTCTGACAGACAGAACAGGCGAGCCGGTCGGCGTCAGCCCCCGGACTCTGTCGAGAGCCGCTCAAGTCCGGGCGCTGACGCCGCCCGGCTCGCCAGAGATGAATCGATTGGACCAGCCGATGACTGGAGACTCTGAACGCCCCGTGTGGCGGTTCGCCATTGATGTCGGTGGGACGTTTACCGATTGCGTGGGGGTCTCTCCGGCGGGCGAAGTGCGGGTCTTTAAGACGCTGAGTTCCGGACAGACGAAGGGGGTGGTCGCGCGGGTGATCGATCGCCGGACTCTCGAGGATCCGGCTCGGTGTCACGACTCTGTGGGATTCTGGAATGGGTCGACTGTGCGGTTCATGGGGCACGCGGAGAGCCTGACTGTCGAGCGCCATGATGCCTCGCGCGGGACGTTGACGCTCGCGACTCCTTTGCCGGACGGTCTCGTGCCGGGGACAGCGTATGAGCTGTCGACCGGGGAGGAAGCCCCGGTCCTGGGGATGCGGTATTTGCTCGGGCTGGCTGGCGGTGAGGCACTCCCGCCGTGCGAGGTCCGGCTCGGAACCACGCGCGGGACGAACGCTCTACTGGAACGGCGCGGGGCGAGGGTCGGGTTCATCACCACACGCGGATTTGCTGACCTGCTGCTGATCGGGGATCAGGCCCGAC
>JAYTFV010000553.1:0-2336 GCA_043734065.1 Planctomycetota bacterium | reverse complement strand
CGCCGCTGCGGCTGGAACGAAGCCACCCTGCTCGAAATCCTTACGGGGGCCAAGACTTAGTGACCGCTGGCCCTGGGAGACGAGTTCTTTGGGCGACTGCACTGTGGTCACGACAGACAGTGACCTTCTCGCGATCCCGGGCCTGTCGGTCGAGAATTGGGAAGCGACTTCGCCAACTTGATGGCGGAATCGGTTGCGGATTATTGCAACTCCGTGGCCAGTGGGTCGCACGAGGGATACATGGAAATGTGGTGCCACTTTCCGTAGGACGGGCACATTTGCCCGTCCGTTCTGAGTTCTCAGTCCGACCAGACTTCCCACCGGGTCACACGTCCCGACTCATCAAACCAGATCGACAACCACTCGTCATCGAACTTGAGAAAATCCCGCTGCGGTCCGGTACAGTACGTGGCGTCCACATCCGCCCCAGACAGACGCCCCTCAATCCCTGGCCCAAGCTGGGCGATGATGTCTTCGCGAGTCCCATTTCGAACGATGGATTGAATGACATCGCCGAGCATCTTCTGGCAAGGAGTTATGTCTCCCACAACATTTTCCGACGACTTGGGGTCGTTCCAGACCTGCTTGTCGAATGACTGGGCAAAGGATCCTATCGGCAACCCGCGAGCATAGGCAGCATTCGCTGCCGTACACGCCACCGCAATCAACGAAATCAGACCGAACGTGAAGCACCACTGTCGCTTCTGCTCTCGTACGGCGGGATACTTCTCCGAAAGCCGACCGACCAATTCCCAAAGTGCAGCCACAGACGACAACAAGAACAACGCGCCGCCGAACAGCGGGTAAAACATCCCCCAAAAAAACGATATCGTCAATCCAGTCCACCAATGCGGCAGAAATTGGCCCCCGAAGATGATCGTCGCTCCGATGAGGAGAATCCGCTGGCTGTCGGTCCACCTCATCGAACAACCTTTGCTGTGGCGTGGGTCGAACCACCGATTTCGGAGAAATCGGCGACAATTACAGAATCTCCAGCGTCGGCAGGCTCGGCGTCTCCAGCAGTGACTTGGCGACCTCGATGGAGATGCGTTGGCAGATGTGGAGCAGAGCGGCTCGCGAAGCGTTCTCTTCTGAAAACAAAGCCGCCATCTGCCCGGCATCACCCTGCTCGCGAATGAGGGCGTTCGCGGGTACTTCGCCGAGGAAGGGCAGCCCGAGTTCGGCGGCCTTGGCCTTGGCTCCGCCGCGACCGAAGATCTCGCCGGACATGTTCTCGACCATGCCGAGGATCGGGATCTTCACCGTGCGAAACATCGAGACAGCCTTGATCGCATCGAGCAGTGCCACCTGCTGCGGCGTACACACCACGACAGCCCCAGCCAATCCGACCATCTGGGACAGAGTCAACGCCACGTCCCCCGTTCCAGGTGGCATGTCGATGATCAGGTAATCGAGCGTGCCCCAGTCGGTCTGCTGCAGGAACTGCGACAGCGCCTTGTGCAGCATCGGGCCGCGCCAGATCACCGCTTGGTCGGCCTTGACCATAAAGCCCATCGAGATCGTCGGCATCCCATCGACATCGATCGGGACGATCCGCTCCATCACGCGGCCATCGTCCAGCGGGATCTGTTTGACGACCGGCGTTCCCTTGGCCCCGACTAAGTGCGGAATGCTCGGGCCATACACGTCGGCATCCATCAGCCCGACCTTGGCTCCGAAGTGCTTGAGCCCGAGCGCCAGCGCCGCAGCCACCGTCGACTTGCCGACGCCCCCCTTGCCGCTGCCGACCGCGATCACATTCTTGACGTTCAGGCCAATCGCCCCGCCGGTCCCCTTCCCCTTCACGACCCACGTGTAGTCGACCTCGACTGAAGTCACTCCCTGCGGCGTCAGCGCAGCCTTCACAGCTGCGGTGATTCGCTCGCGATCGGGGTAGGCGGGCGTCGGCAGTTCGAGGCCGACACGCACGGTGGTGCCGCTGACCTGGACGGTGCGGACCATGTTCAGGTCGCCGAGCGACCGACCGATTTCGGGATCGCGCACACTGGAAACCGCCCCGCGTACGCTCTGTTCATTCAGCATCAAGTTCGCCTTGTTGTTCTGTGTGGTCTTCGTGGGAGAGGCTTCCCGCCTGTCATGACAGGCGGGAAGCCGTTTCACATGACAGGCTGGAAGCCTATCCCACGCACGCTCGCACCAGCGATTGGCGTGCTCCCTGAAAGTCGAACACGCTGGTGGCCCCCAACTCGTAGAGGAACCACCGGTACGATTCATCCGCTGGGTCGAGGATGACATGCACCCGCAGTCCACTCTTCACCCACCGCCCCAGTGATTGCCAGGGCCACCGCACCTCATGGGGCAAGGCGATCACCAAC
>JAYTFV010000552.1:0-3669 GCA_043734065.1 Planctomycetota bacterium | reverse complement strand
GCAGTATCAGGGGCTGCCACTGGCGGCCCTGATCTACACCAACATCGCCAACGACGGGATGATGCAGGGGGTCGACCGGCAGACGATCGACGACATGCTGGCCTTGGCCGAACTTGGGTTCCCGGTCATCGCCTCCGGAGGTGTCACGAATTTATTGGACATTCGCACGCTGGCCGCCGAGCATGCCCAGCAGCCGAACCTCGTCGGGGCCATCATCGGTCGGGCTTTGTACGAAGGGACGCTGACCGTCGCCGCGGCCCGCGCGGCGCGGTAGCGGTCTTGAGACGTAGCCACGTTCGCCAGAATGTGGGGGACCGGAACCCGCGTTCGAAGGATGTTGGCAGACTCTCCAGTTGCCGAACGCCTCCGAGTACGCCGAAACAATTCGCCCCACCTTCTGGCGAAGGTGGCTACGATGAGGGAACCCGATGATCGATAAAAACACTGAGACGCCCGGCATCACGATCGAGGCTCCCCCGCCGGTGGCGTTCGTCAAGGACTTGCGGGTCAAGTACGGCAAGTTCGAGGCCGTGCGCGGGATCTCGTTCGAGATCCCCAAGGGTGAGGTGTTCGGATTCATCGGTCCCAACGGAGCGGGCAAGTCGTCGACCATCCGCGTGCTGGCCACGCTCCAAAAGCAGTTCGAAGGCACTGTCCGCGTCAACGGCATTAACGTCCGCAAAGACCCCGACCAAGTTCGCGAAATGATGGGCTACGTCCCCGACTTCTTCGGCGTCTACGACGACCTCAGTGCCCGCGAGTACCTGCACTTCTTCGCAGCCGCGTACCGCATCCCGCGCGGTCGACGTGCGGGTCTGGTCGACGAGGTGCTGCAACTCACCGACCTGACCCACAAGGTCGACTTCCCGGTCGAGGGGCTCTCGCGCGGCATGAAGCAGCGGCTGTCGCTGGCCCGCGTGCTGCTGCATGACCCGGATTTGCTGCTACTCGATGAGCCTGCATCGGGGCTTGACCCGCGCGCCCGCATCGAACTGCGGGAGTTGCTGAAAGCCTTGCAGCAGATGGGGAAGACGATCCTGATCTCCAGTCACATCCTGCAAGAACTGGCTCAGTTCTGCACCCGCATCGGGATCATGGAGGCCGGTCAACTCGTGGCGGAGGGAGACTTGAATTCGATCTACCGCCGCCTGGCCCTGCAACGGGTCGTCCATGTCCAACTCGTCACGACACCGCCGCAGCTGGTCGAGGAACTCCGCCGCTCGGCCCATGTGATCTCCGTCGAGGAGCAGACCGACCGGCTGGCGATCCAGGTCCGCGAGAGCGAGACCGCCATCGAAGACCTGCACGACGCCATCGTGCAGCTCGGTGGCCGCATCCGCATGTTCCAGCCGGAGGCGATGGACATGGAGACGGCGTTCATGAAGCTGACGGAAGGGGTGACGGCGTAGAAGTTTTCAGTCTTCAGTGGTCAGTCGTCAGTGAACTGAGTCCAAAGTCCAGGGGTAGCAACCCCTGGGCGTTCCGCGACGCTCAACCCTCTGTCGATCAACCATAAACCATCAACCATCAACCCTCCTCCCCCCCATGCTCTCCTCCCTCATCCGCCGTCTGAGTCTCCCGCTCCTGGCCAAGGATCTGGTGGAGACCGCCAATCGCAAGCGGACGTACGTCCTGCGGGTCGTGTATGCGCTGCTGCTGTATGGGGCGGCGCTGTTCATGTATGTCGAGGACACGAATGCTTTTCAGAAGACGACGTTTGAGTTGCTCGGCACCGGCAAGCAACTGATGGAGTTCACGATCAGCTTGCAGTGCATCGGGATCTGTCTGTTCATGCCCGCGCTGTCGGTCGGGGCGATTACGAATGAGAAGGAGAAGAACACGCTGACGCTGTTGTTCCTGACGCGGCTCGGCCCGTGGACGATCCTGTTTGAGAAGTACCTGGCCCGCGTCGTCAACATGCTCAGCTACCTGCTGATCTCGCTGCCGCTGCTCGGGCTGGCGTACTGCATGGGTGGCGTGACCCAACTGGAGTTGTGGTCGGGGCTGTGGATGCTGTGCGTGTTTGCTGCGCAGGTCGGGGCGATCTCGATCGCCTGCTCGGCGTTCTTTTACTCGACTTCGGCGGCGTTTATCTGGACGTATCTGCTGGGGGCGGGGCTGTATCTGATCCCGAGTTTTCTGGTGCTGGGTGTGGGAAACTACCAACACACAAGTGAGATCGCTGCCGCTTACGAAGCATTCATCAATGGCAATGCCCTACCGATTCACAAGACTGTCACACAAACTCTGGGGCCGGTCCTGAGCTACCTCGGCTACAGTCCGATCGAGATCGGCGAGTTTCAGACCTTTCGTCCGATCGGGATGGCACATGAATCTGCTGATATGGGGTTTCTGTTCTTTCCCATCAACCTCTACGTTTCCACATTCCCGAACGGACGCAGCCCCGGCGGTCCGGCATTTTGGCATGTCCTCGTCCGGACGATTCCGATCGGGCTGACCATTCTCATCAACCTGGTCTTCGCCCGGCGCTGGCTCGTGTCGCGGGCTGTGGCCAGCGGGGGGAGTCGGGTGATGTCAATTCTGAAGGGGCTGGACGGGTTGTTCCACCGCCTCAACCAGAACCGCTGGACCCAGGGCCGCGTGCTGGTCAACGACACTGAGACCTTGCCGGATGAAAAGCCGATCGCCTGGCGCGAGACCAAGAAGCGGGCCTTCGGGACGTTTCGCTATCTGGTGCGGATGCTGCTGCTGATCGAGGTGCCGACGCTGGTGGTTTGTCTGCTCTTCCTGGGGCTCACGGAATACGACAACAGCTATTGGAACCGCAGCCGAGAGATGTTCATGATGTCGATCATCCTGTGGATTCTGTCGCTGCTGTTTCTGGTGTCGAAGGCCGCCACGGTCCTCCCCAGTGAGCGGCTGAGGGAGACGTTTGATGTGCTGCTGTCGACGCCGCTGTCGACGCGCGAGATCGTGCAGCAGAAGTTTGCGGGGGTCAACCGGCTGATCTGGATGCTGTCGATTCCGCTGATGACGGTGGTCCTGACGCATGCAATGTGGATCGAAGCCAAACAACAGACCCCCGCGTGGAGTCACGATGGCGTCGGGTGGTATCTGCTGGGCAGCCTGGGGGCGATCGTGGTCTACCTGCGGATGGTGGCGTGGCTCTCGATGCTGCTCGGGCTGGCGGTGAAGTCGCAGACGAAGGCGATCTTTGCGACGCTGGCGATCATCGTCGTCTGGTGCGTGGTGCCGATTGTCTGCCTGTTCATCTGGGATGAGTTTCTCGGGATGCGACTGGATGGGAATTCCGCGATAACCCATCTGGCCTTCGCTCAAAGCCCGGCGATGTTGATCGGAGCCGTGGAGGTCGGTGAATTCCGGAATGGAACCGGCACGATCGTGATCTGCTCTCTCATCGAGTACACCGCGATCACCATCGCGCTGCGCGAGATCTGCCTGAGTGCCGCCGCCGCGATGCTGGGCCGCCCGGAGACGCCGGAACTGCTGTCGGGCCAGCGTCGCCAGCGGCCCGCTCGACGCTGATCGTGGCACGGATTGTGCCCGATGCTCCGCGTCGTGAGATTCGTAGGCGATGTCGCTCCGCGACCGTAGGATGGGCACTCTTGCCCGTCCTCGCGCGACCCCCAACCACCAAGCCCCGCCCCGATGGGCAGTCGAGAACCTCGCCCCGTCGGGAGACCGAAC
>JAYTFV010000551.1:0-3087 GCA_043734065.1 Planctomycetota bacterium | reverse complement strand
GGCCATCCGCCACCCACCTGTGCTCCGCCGCAAAAACTGCCGGAAAATTCCGAAAAGGTGGCATGACCGGATTGACGAACACAATCCTCACGCTAAATTTCGCTCCGTGGGATTCACGCCCACAACGCTCTTTGAAATCTGGTTCAATGTGGGTTTCAGACCCAATTCCAGCCAGTCACGGGTCCACAGGTGTGAAGCCTCACCGCTTCATGGAACAGCCTTCAGATCGTGTTCTCCCGGCATGCCCGCAATCCCCGAAACTTTCATCACTGGCGAGATCAAGCGAACGCTCGATGAGCGGTTCCGCCTGACCTTGCCAGCGGAGTTTGCGGCCGCCATCACGGATGACAAAGGGAACACCATCATCGCGAAGGAACGCTACGGCTGTCTCAGCTTGTGGCGAGCCAGTGATTGGCAACAGCGGATCGACGACGGAGTCGCTCTGATCCGCCAGAAGATTCAGATGGGCAAGATGGAGCAGAAGTGGAGCGAGGTCCAACGCCTCGGTCGACTCCTCTCTACCCGGTCTCAAGAGACGCAGCTGGCCAACCGGTCGCGGCTCCTGATCCCCGAGGGCTTTCGCGAATTCCTGGATGTCGACAAGAACCAGGACGTGATGGTGGTCGGGGCGGTCGTCTGTGTCGAGGTCTGGAACCCCAAAGCGTGGATGGAGCAACTGCGACAGGACATGCCGGACTTTGGTCCGCTGTTTAAGAGCCTCACGGATTGAGGACCGAACGCGGCGTCGGGTGACCTGATGCGATTGGACAAACGGGCAGCGTCAGCACACGGATGGTGCTGCGACCCACGGACGCGAAAGCGGCCTGGCGCTCTCCGTTTTTTCAATCGTCGCGGTTCTCGATTCACCACCAGATTTCAAGCAGTGGCCTCCCAAGAGGACCGGCACGCCTGAGAACGGTACACGAAGCGGACACTCAGTAACTCCACGCGGGTCCCCACAACTCGTCGGAGCAAGGACGGCATCGAGCAAGGACGCTCACCGCATCGGGTACTCTCTCAGGCGTGCTTTTTATTGATTGCTCCACCACTCGCTGATGGTATTCTTCCCTCTTCCCTGGGCCACCCGCTGAGTTCCTGCCCAGACTGCCAATTGGCAGAACACTGGGGGGCAGGACGATCCAGGTCGAGCAAGAGGGGCAAAAAACGCCATGAACTCATTCCCGGCTTCCCAGATGATGCTGCTCCCCTCATTCTGCCATGCTGTAAGCGGGGCCTTTCCACCGATTGACAATCCACAGCCGGAATGAGACATTGATTCACCCGGCGAGCGGTGAACCCATGTTCGTCCGTCCGTGATTACTCGCACGCAGTTAAATTCACTGCTCGGCAGAAGGGACAAGGACATGCATCTCCTGATTTGGTGTGTCTGGTGCGGCGATCACGAGTTCAAGGTCGATGCTCGTACTGCGGAAGATGCGGGCATCGTTGAACTCATCTGTCCAAAGTGCCTCCAGGTCACAGATGTCAACAAGAGGACGGATGGTACACTCGCGGTTCGCCCCCACCCCGTGGAAGACTCGGAGTACGGACGAGGATGATCCCCTGCACGAACACACTCGTCGGACAGGTTCAACTCCCCCATCTCCCCTTACGGCAACGCACTGTTTCACAGTGCGTTGGTTTTCAGTCGTCAGTGATCAGTATTCAGTCAGAGAAGAGTTCCCAACTTCACAAAGTGCGTTGCCGTGATCTCCCCCGAACGAGACTGGTCGGTCGCTGGCAGTCCAGGTACTATCGTTGGGCGTACTGATCTTGCATGGTTCTCCAGATTCGATGAACGACAGGAACCCCGCGATGTGCCAATTGACACTGGATGTGGATGACGCAGTTCTCGCCCAAGCCGAAGCGGTTGCTGAAGCGGAACACACGACGCTGACGACTCTTCTCCAGCAGTTCGTGGAATCGCTTGCGGCGCGTTCGTCGGATCGCGCGGAACAGGCCGGGCAACGTCTGCGGGCCACTTTCGCCAAGCTCAGTCGCGACATGGGTGACCGTCAATGGACGCGGGAGAGCCTGTATGAGCGATAAGGACTTCTTCGACTCCAACATTCTCATTTACGCCTATGACACGCGAGACTCGAACAAGCAGAACCAAGCTCAAGCACTGCTGTTGAACGCCACCCGATCTCAGACGGCAGTCCTTTCCTCGCAGGTGCTGGGCGAATTCTTTGTCGTGGTCACGAGAAAAATCCCGCAGCCGATGACCTCTTCAGAGGCCGCTGAAGTGATTGCAGAACTGGGAACACTGGAAGTGATATCGCTGGATTTCTCCCTCGTTCAGCGTGCGATTGCCACTCAGCAGAAATACGAGATCTCGTATTGGGACTCGCTGATTATCTCCGCCGCTGAACGTGCTGGATGTGTCCGAATCCTGTCCGAAGACCTCAACCACGGCCAAATGTATCACGGCATCAAAGTCCAAAATCCATTTCAGCCAACCGCCAGAGAGTAAACACGGGCGGACGAAAGATGGAAACCTGTCATACCGCTTGATTGCCGATCCTTCTTCAGCGGTGCGGGCGGCGCGAGGACGCTGTCACGTAACCACGCTCGCCAGAGTGTGGGAGATTTCGCAGTCTTCCCACGTTCTGGCGAACGCGGCTACGGTCGAGCCTGCCCTACTCCTCTTTCTTCACCGGCGAGTACGTCCGGGGCACCGCCGGGCCGATCAGCTTCACGAGGTCGTCGTGCTCGACCAGTTCCTCTTCCAGCAGGGCTTGAGCGATCTTATCCAGCTTGTCGCGATGCTCGGTCAGCAGTTGCAGCGCCCGCTGTTGAGCTTCGTTCAGGAACCGCTGGACCTCGGAGTCGATGACCGCTGCGGTGTGTTCGCTGTACTGGCGCTGCTCGTGGAGTTCCTTACCGAGGAACGGGTTCTCCTCGCCATCGCGGAAGGCGACGGGGCCGATCGTGTCGCTCATGCCCCACTGCCCGACCATCTTGCGGGCTATGGAAGTCGCCCGCTTCAGGTCACTCTGCGCCCCGGCGGTGTACTCGTCGAACACCATCTTCTCGGCGACGCGGCCCCCCATCGCCATCGCGAGTTGGGAGTGCATCTGCTTCTCA
>JAYTFV010000550.1:0-2966 GCA_043734065.1 Planctomycetota bacterium | reverse complement strand
GTGGACGCACGGTCGGATTGCGAGAGGTTGGTCCGGGGGCTGACGCCCACCGGCTCGCCTGATCCAATCATCGCGACCACTTCCGCATCACTCATTCTCCCCCCCCCGGGCATTCACATCACCGGGATGAACAGTGCGATCAAGCGGCCACCGCTGGTGTCGGCTGAGGCGAAGGCGCTCTTGAACGCGGTCGGCTTTGTGCCGAGTTGGCGACCAAGCTGGGGCAAGGTGCGGACGTTCGGGTTGACCTTTCCGGCGGGGATCGAGCTGATCCCGGTCGCTCCTCAAGACCCAGCTGCGGAAGAGGACGCCTCGACCCTCAAACGCATCGCCCCGGAGAAGCCGACTAAAGAAGAAGTCGAAGGTGAGACCGCCAAACGCACCAAAATCCGCCCACCGCAAGACGCCCTCTCGGTCCAGGACCGGCTCTTCTTCCTGCTCCAGCCACCGCTCGAAAACTGGCTGAAGGGGCAGGAACTCATCATGCCCTTCGAGCCGTTCCAGTATCAGTACGAAGGGATCGGCTGGCTCTTCTCGCAGAAGGCAGCGCTGCTGGCCGACGAGATGGGCCTGGGCAAAACGATGCAGCTGATTACCGCGCTGCGGCTGCTCTTAAGAGCGGGGCAGGTGCGGCGGGTGTTGCTGGTGTGTCCCAAGCCGTTGATCCCGAACTGGCAGCGCGAGTTCAAGATGTGGGCCGAGGAGATCCCGGTGACCACCGTCGAGGGGGATGGTCATCGCCGCAACATCACTTGGCGGATGCCGGGGGCCCATGTCCTGCTGGCCAATTACGAGGTCGTCGTCCGCGACTATCAGGCGATGATTGCCGAGGCGATCAAGAACGGCCACAACTTACGCGACGGCCTCGGTCGTCGCACAGAGGTCGAGTGCCAGACGTTCATCGACGGCGAACCGTCCTCCTCGACGGGGCTGGCACAGGCCGAGACTCCTTGCCCGCTGCCGCAGTTCGACCTTGTCGTCCTCGACGAGGCCCAGCGCACCAAGAACCGCGATTCGCTGACCGCTCGCACCATCCGCAGCATCCCTCGCCGCCGCAGCGTGTGCCTCACTGGAACGCCGATCGAGAACCGGCCCGAGGAAATGTCGTCGCTGTTCGAGTTCATGGGAGTCATCCCGCCCGGAGCCAATCCCGACATCCGCCAACTCTCGCAGCTCAGCAAAGAGTTCATTCTGCGGCGGACCAAAGACCTCGTGATGAAAGACATGCCGCCGCGCCTCGATCGAGATGAGATCATCGAACTTTCCCCGGCCCAGCGCGTGGCGTATGACGCTGCCGAAAAGGAGGGGATCATGCGGCTCAACGACATGGGGGACGAACTCTCGATTCAGAATGTCTTCGAGCTGGTCCTGCGGCTCAAGCAGATCTCCAACTACGACCCGCTCACGCAAGAGTCCTCGAAGCTTGAACGCCTGCAAGCTGACATGGAAGAAATCGCAGCGTCCGGCGGCAAGGCGATCCTCTTCAGCCAGTGGACCAAGACGATCGATTGGCTCGAACCGCGGATGCGGCCGTACGGGTGCCTCGTCTACCACGGTGGGATTCCGACGCCCAAGCGCGAGCCGATCCTGACCAAGTTCAAGAACGACCCCGACTCGCACATCATCCTGATGAGCTACGGCACCGGAGCTGTCGGGCTGAACCTGCAATTCGCGGGGTATGTGTTCCTGTACGACCGCTGGTGGAACCCGGCTGTCGAGGACCAGGCGATCAACCGCGCTCACCGCATCGGCTGCAAGAGCCAGGTGATCGTGAGCAAGTTTATCTGCAAGGATACGATCGAAGAGCGGATTGATAAGGTACTGAACGAGAAGCGCGACATGTTCCGCCGCGTCCTGGGCGAGGGGGACAATACGAACGCCTCACTGAGCCTCAACGCCGGAGAAATCTTCGGCCTGTTCAACATGAAGGCCCGCACGCCGAAGGGGAGCAAGTCGATCCGGCCCGCAGTTCCGGCCAAAGAGGCCGCGTAATATTCCCCCTCGGTCCCAAGCTCCGCTTGGGACCGCATATCCCCGAAGCTCCGCTTCGCCCGCGTGCCAAAAACCTCCCGCCTCGCAAACTCGCAATACCTCGGGGCCCAATAAAGGTGGGGGCCAATAAAGGTGTCAGGAACCTTAGTATTGACGCCCCACCCTCTCTGGGGTATATCGCCCGCATCATGGGAAGAGCCAAGCGAGCAGAAGATGGCGGCACGGTGTTTCATGTCCTCAATCGGGCGAACATGCGGGCCACGCTGTTTGAAACGCCGGAGGACTATGCGGCCTTCGAACGGGTGTTGCACGAGGCTGTCGAGCGGGTGGGGATGCGGGTGCTGTCGTACTGTGTGATGCCGAATCATTGGCATCTGGTGGTGTGGCCTCAGCGGGATGGGGACTTGTCGAAGTTCATCGGCTGGCTGACGCTGACGCATACGCAGCGGTGGCACGCAAGCCACGGGACGGTCGGCACGGGGCATCTGTATCAGGGACGGTTCAAGTCGTTTCCCGTGCAGGCGGACAAGCATTTCTTGACCGTCTGCCGCTATGCCGAGCGGAACGCTTTAAGGGCCAAACTGGTCTCGCGGGCCGAAGATTGGTTATATGGCAGCCTCTATCACCGCCTTCATAAAACCGAGTTCGCCCAAGCTGTGTTGAGCGAGTGGCCCATGCCGCAGCCTCGTCAATGGCGGTCCCACGTCAACCAATCGCAAACCGAGTCCGAAGTCGCCGCGATCCGCCGCAGCGTCAATCGCGGCACTCCTCTGGGAAATCCGAAATGGACCGAACGCACCGTAAAACAGATGGGCCTGGAAGTCACCACCCGCCCACGCGGCCGACCGAAGCTGGCGAATGAGGGCCGCAATGGATATTGCGGTAGGGACGGTCATTGCTGACCGCCCCCCGCACAGATCCGTACGTGCGGAACTACCGCATACGGCTCTTACCTCGGATGCTGACTTGCGAAC
>JAYTFV010000549.1:0-3723 GCA_043734065.1 Planctomycetota bacterium | reverse complement strand
GCGTCAGCCCCCGGACTCTGCGGCATGCGGGAGAGGCCGGGGGCTGACGCCGCCCGGCTCGCCAGACTGATCTCCTGAAATCCGATGAAACCCCGGTTGCATTCTCCATCGCGATCGGATACTAATCACCCGTTCACTACTGCGAGCCTCGCTCATGAGGAGTGGGGAGAGGGGTTGTGACCACTGCTCCACGAGGCACCCGCCCACCGGATTCATTCCCTAAAGACCATCTCCCCAGGATCGAAACATGGCCAAGGCCAAAGCCGCTCGCGACGCAGGTTCCGAAAAGAAGAGCGAGAACCCGGATCTGAATAACGCCCTCGGGCAGATCGAAAAGAGCTTCGGCGTCGGCTCGATCATGCGGCTGTCGGACCCGTCGCATGTGGCGATTGAGGGGATCTCCACGGGGTCGTTGTCGCTCGATCTGGCCCTCGGCTCCAGTGGATTCCCGCGCGGACGCATCATCGAACTGTTCGGACCGGAGTCGAGCGGCAAGACGACGCTGGCCCTGCATGTGATCGCCAATGCTCAGAAGTCGGGCGGGATTGCGGCGTTCATCGACGCGGAACATGCCCTCGATCCGGGGTGGGCCAAGCGGCTGGGCGTCAACATCGAAGAGTTGCTGGTCAGTCAGCCCAGCCACGGGGAAGAGGCCCTGCAGATCGCCGAAATGCTCATCAAGTCGAACGCGGTCGATGTGATCGTGATCGACTCGGTGGCAGCTCTCGTCCCCAAAGCGGAACTCGACGGCGAGATCGGGGACAAGCACATTGGCCTGCAAGCCCGCATGATGAGCCAGGCCATGCGCAAGCTGACCGGCGTGATCGCCAAGGCCAAGACCTGCGTGATCTTCATCAACCAGATTCGCGAAAAGATCGGCGTGATGTTCGGCAGCCCGGAGACGACCCCCGGCGGACGGGCCTTGAAGTTCTACGCCTCCTGCCGGGCCGATGTCCGTAAGATCGCCACCCTCAACGACGGGGATCAGCCGATCGGCATCCGCATGAAGGTCAAGGTCGTCAAGAACAAGGTTGCCCCCCCGTTCCGCGTGGCCGAGTTCGACATGCTCGGCAGCCGGGGCATCAGCCTGGAAGGCGATGTCCTCGACATGGCGGTCCTGGCCGGGTTCGTCAACAAGAGCGGCTCGTGGTACGTCCACGGCGACAAGAAGATCGGCCAGGGCCGCGAGAAAGCCCGCACCTACCTCGAAGAAAACCCCTCCGCCCTGGCCGAACTCAAAGCCCAAATCCTCGCCGCCAGGGCCAGCGGCGAACTCCCCCCTCCGCCGACCGCCAGCGCGGACGAGTAGTAGGCGATGTCGCTCCGCGACTCGCATTTCGCCGACCGCCAGGCACCCTCCCGATGGCTGGTTTGGCTCCGATGAAAGCGTTCTGGCAGCAGAATCTCAGTCGCGGAGCGACGTGAGCTACGGGGCTGCTCATTCGCTGGCGTCGCCTGCTCCGGCGTTACCGAGGTTCAGCGTCGTCCACTTCCCGATGGAGAGCCTCTTCAGCCCCTCGGCAGTCACCGGGCCGTTGTCATAGAACGTCAACGATTGCAGGCCCTTCATCCCCAGCAGCTTGTCGACCGTGGCATCGGTCACACTGGTCGACCGGATCGTCAGAACCTTCAGCTTGGGAAGGGTCACAATCACATCCACCGTGGCATCAGTCATCGACGGCAAGCCCCAGATGTCGAGTACATCGAGTGACTGGAGAGCGGCCAGATGTTTCAGTCCCGGGTCACCGACCGACTGCAACTCGTGCAAATAGAGCCGCTTCAGCTTCGGCAGGTCGTCGAAGACCTCCATCGCTCGATCATCGACGCTGGGCAGGTCGCGGAGAGTCAACCGGGTCAGGCCCATCCCCTTGAGCGCCAGCACCCCTTCCGAGCCGAACCCCTGGCAGCGAAAGATTTCCAGTTGGGTCAGCTTGCCCAGCTTGGCAATGGACGGTCCCGACTGGCTGGTGACGTTGAAGTCCTGCATCAGCAGTGAATCGAGCGTCTGGCTGTGACTCAGGGACTCCAGGCCGAAATCGGAGACTGCCGTGCTGCGGTGCTTGAATGCGGTCAGTTTCGGGAGAGCGGCGACGACCTCCAGGGCCATGTCGCCCGCCTCCATGTTGCCCCGCAGGTCGAGGACGCGGAGCTCCTGCAACTTCGCGAGCCGCTGGGCTCCGATGTCGTTGACTCGATCCTGGTACAACGTCAGCCGCTGGAGCTGACTCATGGCACTAACGATTTTGACCACGCTGCTGGTCATGTTCGTGTTCGAGGAGAGGTCAAGCTCGATGAGCTTGGGAAACGATTTGACGATCATCTCGACCGTCACGTCGTTGATGACTGTATTGGTCAGGGCCAGACTGGTCAGCCCCGTGAGGCCGCTCAGCTTGGCCGCCATCTCGTCGTTCAATGTGCGACAGTTCTCGATCCGCAGCTTCGTCAGATCGGTGAGCTTGCCGAAGAGAGTGAGATCCTCGGCGATCAGGTTCGATCCATCGCCGATGGCGATCTCCGTCAGCAGATCGCCCTTGGGGGGAGTACACTTGGCCTTCGATCCCAGGTCGGCGATCCGCGTCCGCGCCGCTTTCACATCGTCGGCATTGGCGGTGGCCGGAACCGCTGGCTTCGCGGGCGGTGGCGCGACAGCGGGAACAGATGCGACAGGCGGAACCGCTGGCGGCTGGGCGGGGGTCACTCCCGTCGTCGCGCCACTCGTAGGCGCGACAGGCGGTGTCCCCGCGCCGCCGGTCGGTTGAGGTTTCGAGCAACCCGTCCAGAAGCACAAACTCAAGGTGACGCAGGCCCACACGCCTCGCAACCGCTGCACACTCGCCATGACACACGCCTTGTTTAAAGAATCCCGCCACCGGGCTTGTCCCGGTGGGCTCGACACCACTCGACAACCGAGCCCTGTCACACCGTTGGGGCGGACACGAATTGTCCTTTCCCGAAGGGAATGCAGCTCATAGCCGGTGGTGTCGCTGCGCTCGACCACCGGCGATGGGCTGTGACCCCTCCGGGGTGGGGAGTTGTGTCGAGACCAATAGGCTTGCCGCAATGGCGTTTTGCCGACTCGTCTCCGCGGGATAGGCTTCCAGCCTGTCGGAGTCTTTATCAGACGACAGGCTGGAAGCCTATCCCACGAAAAAAAACAGACCTCCGAAGTCTTCGGAGACTTCGGAGGTCTTTCGCGTTCACTAATCCAACCGATAACCTTCCGCGTACTTCGGCTTGATCAGGTCGGCCACGTGTGGCGTCTTGAGCGACGCGAGGTTGGTGACCACCAGGTTCTTGGCGTCCCATTCGACCTTCTCACCCCAGTCGCCCATCTCACCGTCCTTGCCGCCAGTGGCAGCGGCCCACACGGCGAGGTTGCCCAGCAGGATGGTCTCGGTCAGCGGACCGGCGCGGTCGATGAAGTTCGACTTGCAGATCTTGGGGTCGTTGGCCCGCTTGGCGCGGAACAGCTCGTACATGTTGTTCACGTCGTTGCCGCCCTTGTTCTCGGCCTTCTCGTATTCGACCTTCGCCTTCTCGACCCCCTTGAGCTCGTAGGTGCCGCAGTAGTCGTCCGAACTGTAGAAGGCTCCCTTCTCCCCGATGATCAGCACACCGCTGTCAGAGACATTCTTGATGCCATGCTTCTCGAAGACTTCCATCGGCGGCTTGTTGCCCAGGCGGTCATACCACCAGAACGGGATCGCCGGACGTTCCGAGGTC
>JAYTFV010000548.1:0-10574 GCA_043734065.1 Planctomycetota bacterium | reverse complement strand
CTCGTAGCGCGACTGCGCCGCCGAGCGCTCGACCTGCCGTTCGATGAGGTCGGGCCGATTGAAGAAATCACGACGGCACACAACCAAAGTCCGTGGGATGACGATGCCCCGCCGTTGTGGCTCGATGCGATCCAGGACATTTCACGCGGAGACGACTGCTTTGATGTGCTGCCTCGCCACGGTTTCGCGTTCCAACTCTACCCCGGTCCGGGTAGTGAGTCCGCTTCGTTCGGACTGGCACTCCATCCCCAGTCGATCACGCTGCCCGGCGGTCGCCGCGCACGCACGGGCTTGACTGGCTGGTCGTGGCGCAGCTTCTGCAAGACCCAATACGCCAGCAACCCGCGCCACGGAGGCTTCGAGAATTTCCGCCGCTGCCATGTCTCGCTCGTCGAGCTGCTCGATGCCGCCGCCGAGATTGGCCTGCACACCCACATCACTGACGAAGGTCATTACGCCACGCACCGGAATCTCGACCAACTGCGACAAGAGATCGGCGAATGGAACGAGTTCATCGCGGGAGGGATCGGTCGGCTGAAAGATGCCTTGGGTGGTGAAGCCGATGCGCCCATCACCGCGTATCCAAATTATGAGCATCTGGAAGCGAAAGGCCGATCCAAAGCGAAGTGATGAACGTAGACATTGCTGCACCCAGCGTGGAACTGCCCACGAATGCTGCTACAGTGTTGGTCCTGTGGCTGGCCGAGTGGTCGGTCCCCTTGCACACTCCTGTTGGTGGTCCTCGTGCCGACTCGCATTGATCTGACGTTTTCCGCTTTGCGTGCTGCTGGACAGATGGCGTTCATGCCGTTTGTGACGGCGGGTGATCCGGACATGGCGACGACCGGGGCGTTGATTCGCGAATTGGCGTCGCGCGGGGTCGACCTGATTGAGGTCGGATTTCCGTATAGTGATCCGATTGCGGACGGGCCGGTGATCCAGTCGTCATACACGCGGGCGCTGCACAAGAAGCTCACGGTGCAGCAGATATTTCATGAGATTGCCTCACTCGACACGGACAATCTGCCGCCGCTCGTGGCGATGGTGTCGTATGCGATCATCTTTCGCATGGGGATCGTGAAGTTCGTTCAGCAAGCCCAAGAGGCGGGGTTCGTGGGGTTCATCATCCCCGATCTGCCGGGCGATGAGGCCGGTGAGATGCACGCTCTGGTGACGGGTGCCGGGCTCGATCTCATTCAACTCGTGGCCCCCACCACCCCTCCCGCACGAGTCCGCCAGATCGTCCAGCACAGCTCCGGGTTCGTCTATTGCATCGCCGTCGCGGGCACGACCGGGGTGCGCGAGACACTGGCTGCCCCGCTGGTGGAACAACTCACTTGGCTCAAGCAGGAGACGAACCTCCCGCTGGCCGTCGGGTTCGGACTCAGCAAGCCGGAACAGATGGGACCGATCAAGGGGTTGGCGGATGGCGCGATCGTCGGGTCGGCGATTGTGCGGCACCTGGAGGCATTGTCCCATCCGGGAGCGAATGTCGCGGACGTGCTGCGAAAGACCGGAGAGTACGCGGCCACAATGGTGGTTGCCGCTCACGGGTGAAAACTCGAAGCACGAAATCCGAAACTCGAATTGCACCAGGAGCCAGCCCGAGGGCAAACTGGGGTCGATGCACTTGTTCTCGCCCTCTGATCTGTGCCAATCTGCGAAATCTGTGTCCCATAACTCTGACATCTTCGAAAAGAGACCAGCCGGTTTTGTACACAGATTGCACAGATCCACACAGATTTTGAGTCAGATGAGTCTCGACCAGATGGCTTGAGGACTGTTCTGACTTCGAATTTGGTGTTATCGATTTCGATTTTCCTTCTCCATCCTCTGTCTTCATTCCACGATGCCTTCGAACTACGCACTCAAGCCCGCTGAACCTCTCGACCCACAGATCACCTCGATCCAGCCGGGGGGCGGGGATGTGATGGAGGTCGAGCTGGCGTGGGGGCGGGTGAGACGGTGGTATCTGAAGACGTTCCGCCAGGGGTACGTCGAGGGGATGGCCCGTGTGCGGCGCGGGACCGAGAACACCGCCCCGCACGAGGTGCTCGACCCGCGCGATGTGAAGTATTACCGCAACCTCGGCGGGTACTCGTGGGATCGCAAGGACGACCCGTTCGCGTGGCGGGACAACATCCCGTTCGCCCGGCCGGGACTGGCGGAGTTGCTGATCTATACGTTCCTGACGTTCGGTTGGGCGGGGATTGCAGCTTGGACACTGCGGCGGTTCGAGCTGCCGCTGTGGGTGGTGATTCCGGGTTGGCTGCTGGTCACGACATTGACGGTGATTGGCCTGCTGATCGTGTGGTTCTTCCGCAATCCGCAGCGGCGAATTCCCGAGGGGGACCATCTCGTGGTCTCGCCCGCCGATGGCAAGCTGGTGTTGATCGAGCGGGTCGAACACGATGACTCCATCGGCGGCCCGGCGGTGAAGTTCGGGATATTCCTGTCGATCTTCAACGTGCATACGAACCGCACGCCGATCGCCTGTCGGGTGGTGAAGATGGCCTACTTCAAGGGTAAGTACCTCAACGCTCTGAACCCCGAGTCCGCAAAGGTCAACGAGAAACTCGAACTGAGCATCCAGGGAACGCAAGCCCCGTTCCGCCCGATGATCGTCCGCCAAATCGCCGGAGCCATCGCCCGCCGGATCGTGTGCTGGGTCCAGCCCGGTGAAGAGCTGTTGAGCGGAACCCTGTTCGGGATGATCAAGTTCGGGTCACGGACGGAATTGGTTTTGCCGGACGAGCCGGGGTTGGAGATCATCGCGAAGCTGGGTGAGGCCGTGAAAGGCGGATCGACGATCCTGGCGCGGTATGCGGAGTCGGCATTGGCATCTCAGCTTCCCCAGAACTGACGATGCAGGTGTTGTTCCAACGAAGTACAATCCGTGAAACGGTTGCCGATTCGTCAGAGGACAGGCCATGATCTCAGAGACATCCAGAGCCACGGCTCAACAGGCACGAATGATCTATGAGTCGCAACTGCGAGCGAAGCTCGAACGAGAGTCCCCCGACCATTTTGTCTGTATTGAACCCACTTCCGGCGACTATTTCCTCGGTTCAACATTTGATGAAGCTGTGAATTCCGCAATCGACGCCTACCCGGATCGACTCACTTACACACTTCGAATTGGACATTCCGCCGCTCTGCATTTGGGAGTGATGGTCCAGTGATTGGTCAGGTCGATGAAAGTCAGAGAGCGCTGCTGGACGTACTCATTGCTGCTCACAAGGGAGACGTGAAAGAGTCCTTGAGGGTCTGGATCGATACGGCATTCAATGGGTGTCTTGTGATCCCGCGATCCCAGATCGAACGATTGGGACTGAAACAAGCATCGACCACGCTGGCTGTCCTGGCGGATGGTCACGTGGTTGATCTGGAAACGTACACGTGCTACCTCGACTGGTTCGGTCGGGAATACCGAACACAGATCGTCGCCAATGAGGGAGAGTTTCCGCTGCTGGGGACCATGTTGTTGGACGAACGGACACTCATCGTCGATTACAGGCAGAAGAGTGTCCGGCTGACATAACCGGTCATCGACCCCACGCGACTCTGCCCGCAGATTCATTCTTGATTGCCAGATGCCTCGTCGTCAACTTCCATCAGCGACTCATCCCAGTGGCAATCCATGGCCAGCCAGAGGGCGCGCGTATGGCGGAATGCCAGAGCCGGGAAGAGGCAGCAGAACCCGGCCAGCGGAAAGGCCAGTTGGGTGTTGGTCCAGCGGAAGCCGATGTGCAACACGATGTACAGGAGGATGATCGCGAGGCCCGTCAGGGCATAGTTGATGTAGATCGAGCCGAGGAAGTAGCCGGGGGCGCGCTCGTATTTCAAGTGGCAATGGGGGCAGCGTTCCAACGTCGAGAATGGGCCGTCGAACATTTTCCCTTGGCCACAGCGTGGGCACTTCAGACGCAGTGCCCGGCCCATCAGTGTGCCCCAGGGGACTGTCGGGTGCCGAAGCGGGGCGGGGGGCAGGTCGCTCATGGATGCGAGGCTATCGAGGTCGAGAGTTGAGAAAAGCCCACCGGTTGCAACCGGTGGGCTTTCAGTAGAGACAGAAGGACGGGCCAATGGGCCCGTCCCACGAGCAATTACCCCCGGAAGGTCGAGAAGATCAGCGACACGTTTTGCCCGCCGAAACCGAAGCTGTTGGACAGAGTGGTCTCCACTTTGCCTTCGCGAACATGATTCGGGACGTAGTCGAGATCGCAATCGGGATCGGGGTTCTCGTAGTTGATCGTCGGCGGCAGCAGACCATCTCGCATGGCCATCAGGCACACGATCGCCTCGGCACTCCCTGCAGCGGCGATGAGGTGTCCCATCATGCTCTTGGTGCTGGAGACGGGGGTTTTGTAGGCGGCGGATTCGAGGGCCTGCTTGATGGCACGGGTCTCGACCTTGTCGTTGACGGCGGTACTGGTGCCGTGGGCGTTGACGTAGTCGATCTGGTCGTAGTTAAGCCCGGCATCCTTGAGGGCCAGGCGGATGCAGGCGGTCGCTCCGCGTCCCTCGGGATGGATGTCGGTAATGCGGTAGGCATCGGCGGTGGAGCCATAGCCCGCGACCTCGCCGAAGATTTGGGCACCGCGTTTCTTGGCGTGTTCGAGTTCTTCCAGGACCAGCATGGCTGCTCCCTCGCCCAGCACGAAGCCATCGCGGTCGCGGTCGAACGGGCGCGAGGCTTGCTGCGGGCTGGCGTTGTTCGTCGACAGTGCCGTCAGCAGGTTGAACCCTGTCAGGCCGAACGGGTGGATCATGCTGTGCGCCCCGCCGGAGAGCATGATGTCGGCTTCGCCCTGGCGGATGATCTCGGATGCCTCGCCGATTGCCTGGCTGCTGGCGGCACAGGCGGTGAGGCAGTTGAGGTTCGGCCCCTGGGCATTGAACAGGCTGGCGAGGTGGCCAGCGGGCATGTTCGGTTCCTGCTCCATTTCTTCATTGGCGTTGAGGTACTGGAGGCCATACTTCGTGAACTGCTCCATGTCGAATGCACCATTGCGTTGCGAGAGAGCGATCATCCGCATGAACAGGTAGAAGTCCTGCTGGCCTTCCCCGGCTCCCAGGTACACCCCGAACCGCGTCGGGTCAGAGAGATCGCCAATCCCGGACTGCTTGACCGCCTGCACCGCCGCCCCGATGGCGTAGCGGATGTTCCGCCCGGTGTGCTGGAACCGGGCCGTGTCCTCGACATATTCGGCGAGGTCAAAGCCTTTCACCTCAGCGGCGAACTTGGTGGGGAAGTTCGCAGCGTCGAAATGGGTGATCCAGTCGATCCCGCTGGTGCCCTTTTGGAGGGCACTCCACATGGTATCGACCGACTTCCCGATGGGGGTGATGCAACCCATTCCGGTGACAACAACACGACGCCGCATGGTCATTTCCGATCCGATTCGAACAGACTTCCGCCACCCAGTTCGGAGAAGAGAGTGGTCGGCCCGTACTGGAAATCCAGAACGGAACTCGACTCTATTCTAGCGGAATGCAGGATGCAAGAAGAGGCCAATGGCGAAGTTCCTGGCAGTTGTCTTCTGCGTGTGTGCATCCCCAGAGTCGGTGAAATCTGGTCGCACCAATGAACTCGGATTGTGAGGCTGGTCTTCAGCCGCGAAGCGCTGTCAGCAGATAGCGGTGGGCGCAGCCCACGGACCCTGTTGCCGCATGATCTCCAGCCGCGAAGCGGCGACAGCGAGCCCCCCCTTTCGCCGAAACGGTCACTGACGCCCCGCAACGCCATGCCGATCCTGCTGTCGCCGCTTCCCGGCTCAGAATCAAAACACCGACGATGGCGTTTGGAGACTCCACCGACTTATCGGACGCACACACATGTCAGTCTGCGACGGAGACTCCTCACGTCTGACACTGGACGGAAACCTGGGCCGGGGACGACGAGGATGTCCGTCCTGCGGAAGGCGAGTCGCGGAGCGACATCGCCTACGGCTACGGCTGCGGCAGCTCAGCCAGTCGCACGGGCACCAGGGGTTTCGTGAGATTGACGTGCTTGATTTGATCCGCAGCCACCTGACGATCAACCTTGATAATCTGCACCGTCAAGGCGCTCCCCGGCCCGGCGTGTCCGACGACCTTCTCGTCGATCTTAAACTGGCGGTCAATCAGGCAGCCTTTCTCGATGTCGAATGTCAGAGTCCCACTCGGTTTGCGTTGCACCAGTTGGGATTCCTGGAACGGGTCATTCAGAGGGGAGAGGACGACCGTGATCATCGAGATGGTGGCGATCCCGTTCTCGACGCTCTGGAGTTCATATCTCCGCTGCAACTTCACCTGGCGTTTGAGCGGGCTTTCGGGGGCAATATTCACGCCCATCTCGTAGTTGTCCCTCCAAGTGCCTCCGACCGCGATCACCTGTTCCGGGAGTAGGAACAGCAGATCGTACTGCTCGACCTTGGCGGGCTTGTCATCGGCGGGATTGTTTTCGGAGGGGAGGACTTTCCCCAGCGGGGTCAGCCGCGCGGGCACCGGCTTCCCGATCGAGAGATGCACGGCGGCAAACTCCGTCGGCACATGGGCGGCGTCTCGGCTGTCATACAGCGATTGGACTCCCCCGTTGCTGGCAGTCATCCGCGCTCGGTCGATCATCAGTTCGACGTTGGCGGAACCGTCCGGGTTCAAGTCGAGAACCTTGATGTGCCGGATCATCATGGACGTGTGAGGGACCATCTCCCGGGCCTGGGCATGCTCCACCAAGTACTCCGCATCATTTTGCGTGACGTAATACAGTTCCTGCTGAGGAGCGAACTTGAATCGCAACTGATACGTCTGCGGTTCCTCGGCCGCAGCGGGAGAGGAATGGAGACACATCGCCCCACAGACGAGTCCGAAGACCGTCCCCCACGCCAGGGCAGCACGCGAGAATCGAGACATCGGTGGTCACTCCCTCGAATGGTCCGCCGCACGTCACCCCCGCTCGACACACGAAGCGGTGGGGCTGCGACCGGGACCAGACCGTTGATTGGTGATTTGTATGTCATGACCTGAAAACGAGAAAGATCATTTTGGACGAGGCGGTCGCCTCGCCCGTTGGAGTTCAGCCTTGAGGCTGCCTCACCCGCGATCAGCGTTTCGCTCTACGTCCCCGTCGCCTCGTCGATCGATTCGATCAGCACATGACATAATCTTCGTACCAGTTCTCCTGGCATCGCTGGGGCCGGGATCAGCGTTACGACATCCCCGATCGGGCGGAGGATCGCTCCGCGTTGCCGAGCGGCCAGAGTCACTAAATGCCCCGTGCGGCGTTCGGGCGGGAAGGCCGTCTGGGTCTCGCGGTCCCGCACGAGTTCGACCCCCACTAAAATCCCCTTCTGCCGAATCTCCCCAACGTGCGGATGGTCGCGAAGGGGAGCCAACTCGCGCTCGATCAACGCCGCGTTCGCATTCACATTCTCCAGCACGCGGTGCTTCTCGAACAGCTCCAGCGACGCGATCGCCGCCGCACAGCCGAGGGCGTTTCCGGTGTAGGTGTGCCCGTGATAAAACGTCCGCCCCGCTGCCGGTGGCCCGAGGAATGCCTCGTAGATGGCATCCGTACAGAGCGTCGCCGCCAGTGGTAAATACCCGCCGGTGATCCCCTTCGCGAGGCACAGCAGGTCGGGAGAGACCTGCTCCTGTTCGCACGCGAACAGCGTCCCGGTTCGCCCGAACCCGACCGCCACCTCATCCGCGATCAGCAGGACGCCGTGCCGCTGTGTCACCTCGCGAACCTTCCGCAAGTAGCCCGCCGGGTGGACCTGTATCCCCGCTGCCCCCTGCACCAGCGGTTCGATGATGAGGGCTGCAAGCTGACCGGCATGAGCGGCGATGACCCGTTCGAGTTCCGCCTCGCAATGGGCCAGCCAGCTCTCCTTCGTGAACCCCGGCGGCGTGCGATACCCCGACGGGCAGGGCAGCACCACCGTCGGAAACAGCAGCCCGGCGTACATCGCATGAAACCGCTCGACCCGCCCCACGCTGACCGCCCCCAGCGTGTCCCCGTGATAGGCTCCTCCGATCGCAGCGAACAGCGTCCGCTCCTCACCGCCCGGCTTCTGGAGGTGGTACTGAATAGCAATCTTGAGCGCCGCCTCGACAGCTGTGGCTCCACTGTCGGAGTAGAACACCTTGGTCAGGCCCGCTCGCACGCGCTCGACGAGCATCCGCGCCAACTCAATCGACGGCACCGACGACAACCCCAGCAACGTCGAGTGCCCAATCCGCCCCAACTGCTCCCGAATTGCGAGGTCAATCTCCGGCACCCGGTGCCCATGCACGTTGCACCACAGCGACGATGTGCCGTCGAGGTATCGCCGCCCTTCGACATCGATCACCTCGAACCCGTCGCCCGCTTCAATGATCGGAGCCGCCTCGTCCCGATACGCCTCCATCGGCGTGAACGGGTGCCACACATGGGCGTTGTCCCAGTCGCGGAACGGGGGGAGCGAGAGTCGGGGAGTGTTGGACAATCCAGAATTCCCAGAGAGACAAGAGTTTAGCCGCGACGCGAAGTCTTCGAAGCGGAGCGTTCTCGCGTTCACGCGAATGTAGCACGACGCTCCGCGTCGTGACTCACGACGCGGAGCATCGTGCTACATTGATCAGCCGCCGAACATCCCGGCCAGTTGCTGGTACACCTGGGCCATTGCCGGATCGAAGTGCAACTGGCGGGCTTGCATCTGGTGCAGCACCAGGTAGCACTCCCGCAACTCCGCTTCAAACCCCGCCTCGTCGCCGTTGTCCCGAGCGAGATACGCCAGGTTGTAGTGCGACACCAACAGATCCCGCTGCACGCCACGTTCGCGGTGGGATAGGCTTCCAGCCTGTCAGAGTTTGGAGTGCCCGGTGAATGACAGGCTGGAAGCCTATCCCACGGGTCCGACTCGGCCAGCCGCTGCGCGATGCGGATCGCCTCGTCAAACCGCCGCTGGGCCTCGGGCAAATTCCCCGGCGCCGTCGCCAGATTGTCGACGCCAGTCTTAGTGAGACGCCTTCGCGTTCTGACGGGTCGTATAGCGCAGCATCTCTTCGGTGAGCCGATTGATCCGCCTCTTCAGCGACTGAATCGTCAACTCGCGGGCGTAGGACTCTCCCGGCTCCGCCCGCGATTCATCACAGAGACGCTGCAATAACTCTCGTTTGACGCGTGTGTTTTCCAGCTGCAGGTCGTTCTCGATCATTGCATCACCTCAATCAGACCTTTGGAAACGCCGACCCGGTCGGTGCCGAAAAACTCGCGCGTGAATTCGGTGAACTGCTTGGAATTCGCGAATTCGATCGTGAGAAACGGCAATCCTTCGAGCAGTTCCTCGTTCGCTGCCCGATCGAGTGGATAGTCATTGTCGTCGATAAGCAGCACGCAATCCACATCATTCGGGTCGTACTTGTCGGTGACAAAACTTCCGTTGACTGCAATCCTCTGGGCTCCGGCTCTCCAAGCCAAGTCGACCATCCAACGCAATGATTCCATCTGGACGCGTCGGAGTTCTGATTCCAAGCCGAATCGAGCCTCGATTTCGTCCAGAGTTGCCGGGTGAATTCCGGCGGGGAGATAACCCATGTCGTTGAAATCCGGAATCATTGTTGGTTCTCCCGGGATCGCTGACGCACTTGGCCCACCAGCCGTCGGCTGACCTGCACATCATTCTGCCACATCACGTGGGACAAGTCACTCGCCCCCCGTTTAACTGCGACGCGAAGTCTTCGAAGCGGAGCGATGTCTGCCTGCGATCCGTCCGGACGTAGCAGAATTCTTACGAATTCTGCTACGCCCGGGTGGGACATCTGCGTCGTCTTGATTCACTCTTTGAGAATCGCCCACGACATGGCATCGTGTCGTCGACCCAGGAGCAGCAGCCGCTGCCGCAGCACCCCTTCGCAGACTGCTCCGGCTTTCTGGGCGACGCGCAGGCTGGGGAAATTCTCCGTCGAGATGAGCATCTCAATCCGGTGCAGACCTTGTTCCTGAAAGGCCCACTGCGTCACTTGCCGCACCGCTTCCGAGGCGACGCCCTGACGTGTCGCCGAGGTTCGGACCCAGTAGCCGACCTCACCGCTCCCATTGAGCAGGTCGAGCCGATGAATGCCACAGGTGCCCAGGATTCGCCCATCGGCATCGGCGATGACAAAACTCCATTCGGAGAGCTGTTCCCAGGCACTCGCCCGACTCGCGACCCAGGCTGCGGTATCCGCATGCGCATAGTCCGCATGGCACCACGGCATCCACGGGGCCAGCTCCGCCCGCGACTCGATGACGGCCTCATAGATCGCATCGACATCGGTCGGTTCGTAGCAGCGGATGTGGAGAGGGGGGGGCATGTCTGATCCGAGTCGTCACCGATACTGGAGAGGGTGTCGCTGATTATACGTCAACAGGAACTTCGGGTTGATGAATGATCGAAAAAAGCGATGGCCTTTCCCGTCGATCAACCATAAACCATAAACCTCTTCTCCGCGACAGTGTTATCGCCAGGAGTCGAACCTGGTCTACGACCTTCGCAAAGTCGCGTGCGTCCACCACACTCCGATAACGGGGGGGGAAGAGCGTTGATGGTTTATCGTTGATGGTTTATCGA
>JAYTFV010000547.1:0-3656 GCA_043734065.1 Planctomycetota bacterium | reverse complement strand
GTTCGCACGTGGGAAGCCGTGCCCCGAAGGGGTGCAGTGGTCGATTCGACGAGGAGTGGCTATCTGGCTGACTGCTGATAGCTGACTGCTGACGGCTTCAGTGGCGGTTGCGCCGCGCTGGGAAGGCCCTCTTGCCAATTTTTTTCACATTCCGATACCCTTGTCGGTTCGGAGGTTCCGTCGATACAGGTGCGTCAACCGGCAAATTCATCCTCATCATTTCTTGACAATGTGCCGCCACGGCGTATAAAGGCGTTCTCGCTCCCGGCAACTAGATGTTGGGGTTCCATCTCTCGACTGCACAACTCATTGTGCGAGCCGTCTCGCAATTCTCGCTGAAAATCTGCTGGCCAAACCCCCTGTCGACCGATAGGATGGGGTAGGCAGCGGATGTTCACATGGATCGGTTGTTCAGGTGTCCGCGCGCTCATTTGGATGGATCCACAATTCTGACGAAGCGAACTCACGTCCGCTGACTGTTGCAGCGGCGCGAACTCTTCACATGCCCCACTCGGGGCTTCCGTGCATGACGCACACGAAAGGTATGTCGATGTCGACTGTCAAGACTGGCAATGCGGTGGAACCGATGCGGATCGATCCTTACTTCTGTCCCATGGGGGGCGATCCGTTCGACACCGTCGAATGGGATCTGCGGACGGCTGCGATCAAGGACGAGAACGGGGCTGTTCTCTTCGAGCAGACCGACTGCGAAGTCCCCAAGAGCTGGTCGGCTCTGGCGACCAACGTCGTCGTGTCGAAGTACTTCTACGGAGAGCCCGGCACCAACGAGCGCGAGCGCTCCGTGCGGCAGGTGATCCACCGCGTGGCCCGCACCATCGCCGACTGGGCCATGCAAGACGGCTACTTCGCCACCTCGCAGGACGGCGAGAACTTCTATCGCGAGCTGGCCTGGCTCTGCCTGCACCAGCATGCCGCCTTTAATTCTCCCGTCTGGTTCAACGTCGGGTTGTACCACCAATATGGAGTGAAAGGCTCGGTGGGGAATTACAATTTCGATCCCCGAACGAAGCAGGTTCATCGCCCCAGCACGCCCTATGAATTCCCACAAGCGAGTGCCTGCTTCATTCAGTCGGTCGACGATAATATGGAGGGCATTATGCGCCTCGCCACCAGCGAGGCCATGCTCTTCAAGTTCGGCTCCGGCACCGGCTCCGACCTGTCGACGATCCGCAGCAGTCGGGAAAAACTCTCCGGCGGCGGCACCCCCTCTGGCCCGCTCTCGTTCATGCGGGTCTACGACCAGATCGCAGCCGTCGTGAAGTCGGGCGGCAAGACGCGGCGGGCTGCGAAAATGCAGTCGATCAAGGACTGGCACCCGGATATCCTGGAGTTCATCCAGTGCAAGATGAAGGAGGAACGCAAGGCCCGCGTGCTGATCGAGAGCGGCGAGTACGACTCGAACTTCAACGGCGAGGCGTACTCCTCGATCATGTTCCAGAACGCCAACCTCTCGGTCCGCCTCAGCGATGAGTTCATGAAGGCCGTCGAGACTGATGGCGACTGGCACACCCACTGGGTCACGAATCCCCAGAAGGAAGGCCCGACTTATAAGGCCCGCTACATGCTCCGCCAGATGGCCGAAGGGGCCTGGTATTGCGGCGATCCCGGGGTCCAGTACGACACCACAATTAATCGCTGGCACACCTGCAAGAAGGCGGGCCCGATTAATGCGTCTAACCCATGTAGCGAATACATGTTCCTCGACGACACCGCCTGCAACCTGTCATCGATCAATCTCAAGAAGTGCATGAACCCCGATGGCTCGTTCGATGTCGATCGCTACCGCCGAGCCTGTGCGATCATGATCACCGCCCAGGAAGTCCTGGTCGATCACGCCAGCTACCCGACGCCACCGATCGCGGAGAATTCGCACCTGTTCCGGCCGCTGGGACTCGGGTTTGCGAACCTCGGCAGCATGCTGATGTCGATGGGCATCCCCTACGACAGCGAAGCGGGTCGCGGCATCTGTGGTGCCTTGTCCGCGCTCCTCACGGGCCAGGGCTACTCCACCAGTGCCCAGATCGCCAGCACCGTCGGTCCCTTCGCGGGGTACAAGGAGAACGAGCAATCGATGCTCTCGGTCATGCAAATGCACCGCGATGCCGTCGAGAAGATCAACCCCGCCTGCCCGGCCTATCTCAAGGACGCGGCGCGGCAGGTCTGGAACGAAGCCCTGCAAAACGGTCGCCGCCACGGCTACCGCAATGCCCAGGCCACCGTCCTCGCCCCCACCGGTACGATTGCCTTCATGATGGACTGCGATACCACCGGCATCGAGCCCGACATCGCACTCATCAAGTACAAGCAGCTCGCTGGCGGCGGCATGATGAAGATCATCAACCGCACCGTCCCCGCCACCCTCAAAACCCTGGGCTACACCGAGGAGCAAGTGACCGCGATCCTCAAGTACCTGGAGGAACACGACACCATTGAGGGGGCACCGGCCCTGAAGGACGAGCATCTCCCCGTCTTCGACTGTGCCTTCAAGGCGGCCAAGGGCAACCGCTCCATCGCCTGGCACGCCCACGTCTCCATGATGGCCGCAGCTCAGCCGTTCCTCTCGGGAGCGATCTCGAAGACGGTCAACATGCCCACCGACTCCACCGTCGAGGACATCGAGCAAGCCTACATCGAGGGCTGGAAGCTCGGACTCAAGGCCCTCGCCATCTACCGCGACGGCTCCAAGCAGTCCCAGCCGCTCAACACCTCCAAGAGCGAAAAGAAGTCAGCGAGCGGCGGACGTGAGTCCGCCGTGGAAGCCCAGGCCCAGCCGGTCCGCCGCCGCCTCCCCGACACCCGCCATTCGTTGACCCATAAGTTCAACGTCGGAGGTCATGAGGGGTACATCACCATCGGCCTGTTTGAAGACAACACCCCCGGGGAACTCTTCATCACGATGGCCAAGGAAGGCTCGACGATCGGCGGCCTGATGGACGTGATCGGCACCGAAACGTCGCTGGCTCTCCAGTACGGTGTGCCGCTCGATGCTCTGGTCAACAAGTTCAGCCACGCCCGCTTCGAACCCAGCGGCTGGACGAGTAACCC
The DNA here is from genome assembly GCA_043734065.1 of Planctomycetota bacterium. GTDB lineage: Bacteria > Planctomycetota > Planctomycetia > Planctomycetales > Planctomycetaceae > TH-plancto1. The sequence goes on along the minus strand of JAYTFV010000547.1, from coordinate 590 downwards.
CGACATCCCGCACGCCAAGAGCGTGGTGGACTACATCTTCCGGTTCCTGGGGAACACGTTCCTCCCCGGCTACAAGGAAGCCCACGCCCCCCAGCACGAGGGCCTGACCCCCGCCACCCCCTCCGGGGAGACCCCCGACTCCTCTGAGGTGCAGGCGGCTGTGAGCCCGAAGCTCCCAGCCGCGCCGGTGGCCCCGGTCTCGGTGTTGCCAGTTTCGGCCAAGTCGAATGGACCCCACGGGCTAGGCGGCAACGGCCACGCGGTCGCGAGTACCCCGTCGGCGATCAGTGCGAGCAAAGCCTACCAGCTCCCGCTCCTCCCCCCCGACACCTCCTCGACCGCCCACGACGGCCCCCAATCCCGCAGCCAGCAATTCGCCCGCTTCCAATCCGACGCCCCCGCCTGCGACAGCTGCGGAGCCATCACGGTCAGAAACGGCAACTGCTACCTGTGCCACAACTGCGGTCAGTCGATGGGTTGCTCATGAGTTGTTAGCCGTCGAGCTTGCTCGACGTGTTCTCGTCGATTGAAGCGATACACATCGCACGCTAGTATCGACCGGCGTGCGATGTTGTTATCACGAGGTCAAC
>JAYTFV010000546.1:0-3894 GCA_043734065.1 Planctomycetota bacterium | reverse complement strand
ACGACCTGCTGTACATCGTCGACTCCAGCGGGGCGATGCACTGCCTGGATGCCAAGACCGGCAAGTCGTACTGGAACCACGATATGTTCGCGGGCTCGTGGGGATCGCCGCTGATCGTCGAGGGCAAGGTCTACTTCGGCGACGAAGATGGCGATGTGTCAGTCTTCAAGCACAGCAAGGTCATGGAAGAGATCGCCACCAACTCGTGCGGCAACTCGGTCTACAGCACCCCGGTCGTGGCCAACGATGTGCTGTACATCAGCAACAAGACGACTCTGTTCGCGATCGGCAAGAAGAAGTAGTAGCAGAAGTCGTAAGACTTCTACCGTCAGAGTCCACCACGCCAGTCCAGGGGTGACAACCCCTGGGCTTTTCAGACACACACACAGGATCGCTCAAATGTCCCGACTCTCTTGGAATCGTCGTCTGAGCGCGGTCGCTCTCGTCGTGGTCCTGCTCGCGGGCGGGGCCTCGATCGCCCTGTCCCAAGCGAAGAAGCCCAAGGAGAAGAATAAAAAGGAACCCAACGTGACCGAGGTGCGGAACCTCGAAACGCAGGCCGAAAAGGCCAAGGCCGATTACGTCAACGGACTGATCTCCGTGGCCGATGGCTTCGAGAAGCAGGGCCTGACGGACAAGACCAAGCAGACCCTCCGCGCCATCCTCGATGTCGCGCCGGAGTATGAGGCCGCCCGGAACAAGCTCAAGGAGATCGAGGATTCGGTCTTCAAAGAGAACAGCTTCGAAGTCGATGTCGACGCCACCAAGGGCTGGACGACCAGCGTCGCCGTCGCCAAAGACAAACCCCTCCGCCGGCAGGCCGAGGGGACGCTGCGCGTCCTGATCAATGAAACGGTCGACCCCGACGGACTGGTCTCGACCGACCCGCTGATTCACCAGATCACCGGAATTCCCATCGGAGCCCTGATTGGCGTGGTCCGCGACCCCCGCACGAGCAAGCCCGAGGACAAGATCAACCCGTTTCATATCGGCAAAGAGATCGAACTCTCACCCAAGGCGGACGGCATTCTGTTCCTCAAGCTGAACCTCCCCGCCAACAGCCAGTCAAAGGGGAAGATCCGCGTGACGATCAGCGGGAACTTCCAGAAGATGAACGGGGCCGGTTCGTAGGCGGAAGGGATTCAGGCTTCGGGATTCAGGCTTCGGATGCCCCCTCTGTTCGATAAACCATAAACCCTCCCCCCGTGCGCCATGCTCTACACCATCGGCCACTCGACGCACCCCTTCCCGCACCTCGCCCAGTTGCTGAAGATGAACGGCATCACGGCCATCGCGGATGTGCGGTCGGCCCCCTATAGCCGGTACAACCCCCAGTACAACCGCGAGGCCCTGAAAGCCGCTCTCGAAGCAGTCGGCATCGCCTACTCGCACCTCGGCCCCGAGTTGGGAGCCCATCGTGAGGAGCCGGAGTGCTACGCTCCCAGCGGACGGGTCGACTTCTCTCGCACGGCGAAGACTGCAGCCTTTCGTGAAGGAATTCAGCGGATCAAGACTGGCCTGCACAAATACTCGATCGCGATGATGTGTGCCGAGCGCGACCCGCTGACTTGCCACCGCAACCTGCTCATCAGCCGGTTTGTCCGCGAGGAACTCGGCGGCATCGTCCACGTCCGGGCTGATGGCTCGCTCGAAGCCCACGAGCAACTTGAGTCGCGATTGCTCGCCGAGTGCAAACTGCCAGAGCGCGATCTATTTCGATCGCGCGAAGAACTGGTGTTGCTGGCGTATGAGAAGCTGGCTCGCGAGAACGCCTCTGTGCGGGGTGAGGAGCCGGAGCCGCCCACCGATGGCTGTGACTCCATTCGCGTGGATTCAGAATGCACAGGTCGTGGGTTGAACAGAGTCTCCCCGTAAGACGGCCTTTCCAGGCCGTCTGGCCAGTGCTGTGAACATGATGGCGGATCAGTTGCGTGGCGTGGGGCACGATTCCGCTGTGCCCTTGCCCAGCGCCGGGCCGGGAGAGACGCCTCAAGAATGAGGTCAATCCTCAGCGGAGGGATGGCCGCAAAAAACTCAAAAAACGCAAAAAGAAGAGTTCCCCCTTTTGCGTTTTTTGAGTTTTTTGCGGCCACCACTCTTCGGCCACGCCAGTGGGCGGTCTTACGCGAGGTGCTGGACTGGGGACGTGTACTTTGGAAACGTGCCACACGGGATCGAGATCATGTTCACTGCACTGGGGCGAGGCTGCCAGAACCGCTCCAGGACGGCTTGGAAAGGCCGTCCTACGGGGGACTTGCATTTCCCGCCACTGGCCTCAGACCGACTCCGCTCGGGTTCCGCTCTTGGGCATCTGGATCATCAGCGTGTCGATCGCGCGGGCCATGTCCCGACAGCCGCGACCGAAACGCTTGTCGCGCTGGGCCTGCTCGGCGGCGGCAATGGCTTCGTGATGGGCCTTGAGGTCGATGCTCCAGTTCTCTTCCGTCGCCGAACGCCGCAATCCCGATTCGACATCGACCAGCAGTTGTAACAACTCGGACGAACTCAAGGACACTGCCGTGCGATACGGTCGACTGAGGTTCGTGCGGGAGAGGTCCGCGTTCGCGCGAAGTCGGAGTTCGGCCTCCCGCTGAATGCTCAGCGCCTTGAGCAGCAGGATCACCATCCCGGTCGAAGAGAGTCCGGTCAGCGAGACACCCACCCACGGATTCCCGAACAGCCAGAGCGTGATGCCGCCCACAATGGCCAGCGACATGAACCAAAACGCCGCCAGCCACATCCAGCCCAGCGCGCTGGGGGATTCCTCCTCGGGCTCGGGAGGCGGCGGGACATTGGCCGGAAGCTCGCCCACACGCGCGATGACCACCGTGCTGTTATCCGGTCCGCCTCGCAGATTGGCCAACTGAATCAGCAATCGGCACGATTGACTCGGCGAGAGTTCCCGGACAATCGCCCCGATCTCGGAGTCGCTCAGTTGATTACTCAGTCCATCCGAACAGAGCAGAAACGTGTCCTCGGGCAGCACCAGAAACGGACCCTCCAAGTCGACCTGCACCGTCGGCTCCGGTCCCAGCGAACGCAGGATGATGTTGCGATGGTTCGAGAAATCCAGCTTCTCCGCCGCCTTGCCATCGCGGCGGCGCATCTCCCATTCCAGGCTATGGTCGAACGTCAACTGATCGATCCGGTCGCGGCGAATGCGATAACAGCGACTGTCCCCGACATGCCCCAGGATGGCCCCCTTGGGAGTGAGGGTCAGCACGGAACAGGTGGTCCCCATCCGCTGAAACTCCTTGTTCTGTTCCCCCTTCTCGAAGATCGCCCGATTGGCCGCAACGACCGCCGACTGGAGCGAGATGCGCGGGTCGGGGAGGGGACTTTTGAAGTAGGTATGCGGGATCGTTTCGGAGGCAATTTGACTGGCGAGTTCCCCGACCGCGTGCCCGCCCATCCCGTCCGCGACCAGGAACAGATGCCCCCGCCGAAGGAATTCCTCCTCGGACTGGCTGACCTGGATGGCGTACGAATCCTCATTATTCTGACGGCGCATGCCGACATCGGAGAGCGAGGCGTACTGAACTTTCTGCTCCCAGCGCATGCGTCCCCCCCAGGGAATGTGAGTGACCTCATCATAGCCCGCGCCTGCGGCGACTACCACAAACGGGGGGAGAGGGTTTGCTTGAGTGTGTGCGTGCGCCAGAAAAGTCGGCAGCTGTCGACAATTCAGACGCCGCCCCGGCGAGTCACCCAGGAGGCGGGGGGGACGCCGAACTCGCGACGCCGGAAATGATTCACGTAGAGGCGCAGAGTCCACGGCGCGGCATCGCCGCAACCGAAGCCGTCAGCAGTCAGCTATCAGCAGTCAGCCAGATAGCCACTCCTCGTCGAATCGACCACTGCACCCCTTCGGGGCACGGCTTCCCACGTGCGAAC
>JAYTFV010000545.1:0-5625 GCA_043734065.1 Planctomycetota bacterium | reverse complement strand
CCCTCAAGTGACCCCAATGCGTGGTGTGAGAATCCAGACAGTGGAGAATTTGAGGCACGACATGTTGTATGCACTTGAGCGAAGGGGATACCTATTTTGCCCCATTCACAACGAACGGCGTCCACGACGTGTTCCGCTCAGGCGGTCGATATCGCCTGCCCGACCGCCGCTTGCACGCCCTTCCAATCGCGATCAGTCAAGTGGCCGATCGGCTGGCAACTCCCAGCAGGCAACGTGAACAGAAAAGTCCGAAAGTACGGAGGGCTTGCGCAATCCTGCCGCCGTCCAATCCTGAAGGAAATAGTCGGAAGGATCCCCCGCTCCCGCGAGTTGGCTCGTCAGCAGACCGAGAACCACGTCCGGTCGAGTTCGTTGGTACAGTGTCGAAGAGATGACCAAGCACGGTCGCCGTTTGATCCCCATGACACCCGGAAAGTCCGCCGTCACCACATCGCCGGGTTCATACATCGTGTTCGTCCTCGACGACGAGCTGGGATTCGGCATAGAGCATTCCGGCCCGAGTCGCATCCTGCCCATCCTCTTCGGACCAGGCATCGCTCTCCTCGACATCGCTCGATAGGCGAGTCTTCAGAAACAAGACGAAATCGTACACTTCCTCGACACGCTCAGGAGGCAGCGTACTGATCTGTCACATCACTTCAGGCAAACTCACGGACATGCGTCGACTCCCTCCGGGGCGGGACGTTGCAGGACAGGGCGCTGCTCAGGATTGAGTATACCGTCGCCTTCCACCTCAACAACCGGGTAGCGTTACCCCAGGGCAGGAACGGGCGTATGCGTCTGGATTGGCTGGTGATTTTTCCGAAATCGCCGGCCTGTCGATAATGTGTGGATTCAGAAGGCCTCTTCACACCTTCGGGGGCTGTGGCTGCTTCCATGCGGTCATGCGGTCGATCACGGTGGGAGTGGTTGACACCTGGCGGGGTAAGATGTTATCTTACGCTCATGAAAACCACCGTTTCGACCAAGGGGCAGATTGTCTTGCCGGCTGAAATTCGGCAGCTGGATCAGGTTCTGCCCGGACAGCGGTTCACTGTCGAACGCATTGAATCGGGTCAGTATCTCCTGAAGCGGGATGTCGACCCGGACAATCAAGGGGTTGTCGACTGGCTGCGAGCCTGCCCCGTCGAGGATTGGTTTGTGCCGCTTCCGTCCGAATCGACGGCTGAGTTATGAAGTATCTGGTCGATGCGAATGTGCTCAGCGAAGCGACCCGGCCTCAGCCGTCCGAGGTGGTCGTTCAATGGCTTCGCGATCATGAACCAAATCTGATCGTGACCCCGATTGTTCTGGGAGAAATCGAGTACGGGATTCTTCTGCTTCCCGCCGGTCGGAAGAGAACGCGGTTGCTGGAATGGTTTCGAGAGGGAGTCCGGCGTTTGCGAAGCGTCGATCTGGACGCTCACACGGCGACGGTTTGGGCCACGCTGCTGGCTCGGTTGAAGACCCAAGGAAAGTCGATGCCCGTCAAGGACAGCTTGATTGCGGCATCGGCCTTGCAACACCAGTTCACCATTGTGACACGCAATCAGGCAGACTTTCAACATGCGGGAGTCCCGCTGATTGATCCCTTTGACGATTGAGGACAGTCCCGATTTTCTCTGGCAGGGGCACTGAGACTGGTGCGTTTATCAGTCGAATTGCCTATCCTGCGAAACCTTGGTGGTCCCTATCAGTATTGTTCGGACCCGAGTCTGGCCGTTCGGTGCAACTTCAAGAGTGACTCATGCTCAGAACCTGCTTGTTTGCGATCTGGTTGGTTTGTCTCGCCTCGCCCGCCATCCACGCCGCCGATGTCTACGACACCCCCGAAACGGCGAAGGCTGATCCGGACTTCCTCCTGCAAGGCGAATACGCCACGAAAGGGATGGGACTGCAAGTCGTCGCGCTCGGCGATGGCAAGTTCATGGCGGTCAAGTACCCCGGTGGACTCCCCGGAGCGGGCTACTCGGGAACCGGTAAGCAGGTCGTCGAGGAAGAGGACGCCGATGCCACGAAGGCCCTCATTGCGGGCCTCAAGCTGGAGCGGGTCGAACGGGTCAGCCCCACGATCGGTGCCAAACCGCCCGAGGGAGCCGTGGTGCTCTTCGATGGGACGCCAGCCTCCGTCGACAAGCATTGGAAGCCGGGGGCCAAGCTCGTTGACGGGCTGTTGCAACAGGGCTGTACCAGTCTCGACACGTTCCAGGACTGCACAGTCCACATCGAGTTTCGCACCCCCTTCATGCCCAAGGCGCGCGGCCAGGGGCGCGGTAACAGCGGGATCTACTACCAGGGTCGCTTCGAGACGCAGATGCTCGACTCGTTCGGCCTCGAAGGGAAAAACAACGAGACCGGCGGCATCTACACGATCCGCGACCCCGACCTCAACATGTGCCTGCCCCCGTTGACGTGGCAGACCTATGACTCCGATTTCACAGCCGCCCGCTATGTCGACGGCAAGAAAACCGCCAACGCCCGGCTGACGGTCCGCCTGAACGGAGTCGTCGTTCAGCCCGACACCGAACTGCCGAACACCACGACCGCTGCTCCGCTGGGTGAGTCACCCGAGCCGGGGCCGATGTACCTGCAAGACCACGGCACGCCGGTCCGCTATCGCAACATCTGGGTCGTCCCGCGCGATGCAGCGCGCGAGGCCCGTCGCCCGATCGTGCCGGGGTTCGAGCGGTTCCATGCTCTGGCCAATGGCGATCCGGTCGAGGGGGGCCACCTCCTCATCGGGGAACTCAGCTGCGCCAAGTGCCATGCGAATGAGGTGAAGTCGACGTTCGGCGTCGACCCGAAGCAGGCTCCGATCCTCAGCGAGATTGGCCGACGCGTGCGTCCCGAGTGGTACACGAAGTTCCTCACCGATCCGCAGGCCGCCAAGCCCGGCACGACGATGCCGAACATCTTCGCCGGCTGGGAACCCGCCGAGCGCGATGCGGCTGTCCAGGCATTGGCTCACTTCATGGCCTCGACGGGGACGCCGCTCGAACAAGGCAGCAACCGCGAGGCAGGCTTGCGCGGCAAGGATCTGTTCCATCAGATCGGCTGCACCGCGTGCCATGCTCCTCGCGATGAGTCGATCGCAGTCCCGCCCGCGACGACGATCCCGCTGGGCAAGATTGAGAAGAAGTACACGATCGCCAGTCTGATCGAGTTCCTCAAGAACCCGCACGCGGCGCGCCCCTCGGGCCGCATGCCGTCGATGCCGCTCAATGACCAAGGGTTCACCGACATCGCCAACTATCTGATCGGTGAAGAGGTCGGGAAGAACTCCTCTCCCGCGCTGCCAAAAACGCCCAATATGACCTTCAAGGCATACCAGGGCACGTGGGCCAACCTGCCCGACTTCGACAAACTCAAGCCCACGCTGGAAGGGGAATCGCGAGGCCTTGACTTGACCGTGGCCAAGCAGACCGGGAACTTCGGGATGCGTTTCGAAGGCGTACTCCGCATCGAGAAAGAGGGCAGCTACACGTTCCGCGTCGGCTCCGATGACGGCAGTGCCCTGTCCATCGACGGCAAGAAGGTGGCTGATGCCGATGGCACACACCCGCATACGGTGGGCGAAGGCCGGGCTACGCTGACCAAGGGATTCCACCCGATCCGCGTCGACTATTTCCAGGGCGGCGGCGAGTGGACCCTCGAAGCCGAAATCGAAGGCCCGGGCCTTCCCCGCCAGCCGATCCACAAGTTCGTTTCCAAGACCCCCGAATCCGCTCTCACTCCCGAGCAGCCGGAGAAGAAGCCCGAAGGGTTCGTGCTGAATGACGAGTTGGTCGCGCAGGGTCGCGCTCTGTTCAGCCAGGTCGGCTGTGCGGCCTGCCACGAAATGAAGATCAACAACGAGCAACTCACCAGCCCGCTGGCCAAGGCGTTCGCGGCCCTCGACCCCACACGCGGGTGCCTCGCCGTGAAGCCGCCGGTCGGCAAGGACACACGGGTGCCGGACTTCGCCCTCTCGCCGACTCAGCGTAAGGCCGTTATCGCCGCTCTCAAAACCCCGGCTCCCGAGGCCGCCCCCAAGGCGGTCGTGCGGCAGACGATGACGACGTTCAACTGCTTCGCCTGCCACGTCCGCGACGGACTCGGCGGACCGGAAGCCGTGCGGAATGCCCTGTTCACGACCACGATTCCCGAGATGGGAGACGAGGGCCGCCTGCCGCCCCCGCTGGATGGCGTGGGCGACAAGATCACCAAGGATTACCTCAACCACATCCTGACCAACGGCGCCGACGACCGCCCCTACATGCGGGTCTCGATGCCCAAGTATGGCAACGGTCGGCTGGCCAAGCTGCATGAGGCGATCATCGCCCTGGATGAGAAGACCGCAGCCCCGGTCGTGAAGTTCGATGAGGCGGAATCGCGGGTCAAGTCCGCCGGTCGCCATTTGGTGGGTGACAAGGCGCTGGCCTGCGTGAAGTGCCACACGTTCGGCGACATTCGCGCCACCGGGATTCAGGCGATCGACATGCGCAAGATGACCCAGCGTCTCCGCGAGGACTGGTTCCGCCGGTATCTGTTCGACCCGCAAGCCTACCGCCCCGGCACCCGCATGCCGACCGGTTATCCCGACGGGAAGGCGACCGTCCGAGAGACCTTCGGGGGCGATCCGGCCAAGCAGATTGCTGCGATCTGGACCTATTTGAAGGACGGCGACAAGGCTGGGATTCCGGACGGGCTGCTGGCTGAGGCGATCGAGCTCAAGCCTGACGGCAAGCCGGTGATCTACCGCAACTTCATCGAGGGGCTCTCCCCGCGCGGGATCGCGGTCGGGTATCCGGAACATTGCAACATCGCCTGGGACGCCAACCGCATGAGCCTGGGCCTCGTGTGGCACGGCAAGTTCATGGATGCCAGTAAGCACTGGGTCGGTCGTGGCTCCGGGAACCAGTCTCCGCTGGGAGACCACGTGACGAAGATTGAGGACATCTCCCCGGTCGCCACGCTGGCCTCCGCCGACACGCTCTGGCCCAACACGCCGCCGCGCGAACGCGGGTACAAGTTCATCGGCTACGATCTCGATGCCCAGGGACGCCCGTCGTTCAAGTACCGCGCTGGGACGGTGAGCGTGGTCGACTTCCCCGAACCGGTCGCCGCTGGTGACGAGGGCAGCTTCCGCCGCAAGTTGACGCTCACTGCGGAGACCCCCGTCGAGTGCCTCTACATCCGGGCCGCCTCGGGCAGCTCGATCGAACCCGGCCCTGACGGGACGTTCGTCGTCGACAAGCTGTGGACCGTCAAAGCCACCGGAGGTACGGCAACCGTGCGCGAGTCGAACGGGCGGAAGGAACTGCTCGTGCCGGTGACGCTCAAGGACGGCAAAGCCGAAGTTACGCTGGAACTGAAGTGGTGAGTGCGTGGGGCGGGCACATTTGCCCGTGCGGTACTGTCGGCGATTTCTCCGAAATCGCTGGTTTGACATTCGCAACGTCGGTCACGTTCGGGGGCACTCAGCCTCTTTGATCATCCGTAGTGTTAATCGAATGTCCCTCCCGCCAGACACATCGATTCATCGACTTCGGAGAAGTCGCCGACGCTCTGGACGGACGGGCAAATGTGCCCGTCCCACTCCCCCCCACCCCCACACCCCCCCAACCCCAGCCCCGCACCCCCACC
>JAYTFV010000544.1:0-8940 GCA_043734065.1 Planctomycetota bacterium | reverse complement strand
TTCCAGGGCCGCCTGGCAGCGGCGACAGCGGCCAGCCGAGCGGTGGCGATCATGATGATCACCTTGCCCCCGGCGATCCTGGTGTTCTTCATCTTCCGCGATCCGGCGTACTTGCAGAACCTGATGAACTCGACCTGGGCCAGCCGCTTGACGGTGTTGGCGATCCTGCTGCAGATCATCGGCTCGTTGTGGGTGATGCGGATTCTCTCGTCCAGCAAGCAGTCGTAACCCTTCAGCACCCTGCACTGTTCCACCACCCATCGCACTCACATTCAGACTGACGGACCCGGCGATGAACAACATTCCCATTGTCTCTTTGATGATCGCACTGTCGGTGATCCTGGTCATCCGGGTCATCTACAAGGCCTGGCGTTCTCGTCAGAATGACGCCAACATCCGCCGCCGTCCGGCGAAGTCGAGCAGCATCAAGGTGGGACCGAGTCCTCTGGCACCCCCGCCGGTGCAGAAACGGCCCGCAACGCCAGCAGCCCCCGTGGCGAGTACACTGCCCCCGCGCGTGACCCGCGACTCGATCGCCTCGATTCACAACGACGAGCCGACCACGCGGACCACTCCCGAGGCCGGTCGCTCCCGCATCTTCGGCAGCAAGCCCGCTGGCTCCGGAATCTGGGACACCGGGTACGTCACCGCCGCTGGTCAGGCTCAGAAGGCCAAGGCCGAAGCCGCCCCCGCTCCGATCGCCGACGATGTCCTGGGTGACGGCACCGACTTGGTCTTCGGCCCGGTCACGACCACCCTCTCGTCGATGCTCCCCGAGTCGGACGACCGTCGCCGCGAGCTGACCCGTACCCTGCAAAACGCCGGGTACTACGGACGCAACGCCTGGCACAATCTGGCGTCGATCCGTTATCTCGGCATCTTCCTGCCGGTCCTGTTCTGTGGACTGATGCTGGTCTTTGGACCGCCGCGGCTGGAGCCGCTGCTGATCGCCGGACTGGTGTTCCTGCCGCTGGTGGGCTGGGCACTGCCGACCCTCATCATCCGCAGCAAGGCGGAAACCCGACTCAAAGAGATCAGCAACGGCATGCCCGACATGCTCGACCTGCTCAACATGTGCGTCAGCCAGGGGATGACCGTCCCCAAGGCCATGGCCCGCGTGGGGGGCGACCTGGAGCCGGTCTATCCGGCCCTGGCCAAGGAACTCAAGATCGTCACCGAACAGTCGCGCATCGGCTCGGTCGACCAGGCCCTCACCGGATTCAGCCAGCGGGTCGACGTGCCCGAAGTCCACTCCTTCACCTCGCTCATCATCCAGACCGAACGCATGGGCACCAGCATGAGCGAAGCCCTCGTCGACTACTCCGACAGCATGCGCGAAACCATGCGGCAGCGGACCGACCAGAAGGCCAGCTCCGCGACGTTCAAACTCCTGTTCCCGACCGTGCTCTGCCTACTCCCCGCCGTGTACTTGTTCCTGCTCGGCCCCGCAGTGATCCAACTGTCCGACTTCTATACCGGTCGCGGTCGCGAGGCACTGCAAGCGGGCGGCCGGGGGCAGAATTCCGAGACTGGCCGGCTGGACGTCCGGCGGAGATAAGTGTTCCGATGGCGTCGCTTCGCTCAACCACCGGCTAATTTCTGGCACCCCGACCGGGGTGGGGAGACGTGCCTGCGTTTATGGACGCTGTCTGCCAGCGGCCTCTTCCAGAATCACCCGTGTCTCGGTCGCTAGCACTTTGTCGACATGTCCCGCCGATTGGTTGAGGTCATCCAGGTGCAGGGCCAGATGGGCTTCTTTCGCGGCCTCGGCACGATGTCCCGCGCACAGCTGAGCCAGCGCCAGCGACGAACGAATGCGAGCGGAGTTGGGATATCGCTTCATGGCCTCGCGATACCATCGGATCGCTGCGGACTGTGACTCGGGAGTCGAGGGTTCGACGTTCGCCGACAGGTCGCCCAAGATTTCATACGTCGACGGACTCGCCGGGTTACGGAGGATCGCCTCCGCGCCCGCCTCCTGAGCCTCCTCCGACAACACTCCGGACTCCGACTTCGCTCGCAGTTGAAGCAGCCATACCCACGGGTCGGGATTGAGCGGATCGTTCTCCGTGGCAGCGATCAGTTTCCGGCCCACCATCCCCTGGTTCCCCGTCCGCGCCATCGTATCGAGAGCGTCGAGAATATCCGCCCGGCACAGGGTCGTGGGGATCAGCGCCGTGCGGAGGCAGACCAGCCCCAGCACGCTATATCCGACGGCCAGTCCCAGCGAGACGCTCAGCGTCCGCGGAGAGGCATTGCTCGGTGCGGGGGACTCGGCAGGCTCCGCCTTCATCCGCGACGGGGAAGTGACCAGGCACGCCAGCAGCAGGGCCCAAATCTGAAAGATCGCTGGCATCGCAATCCCACCGGCGCCGCACAGATGCAGCGACAACGCCAGCCACGCGGCCCACACCGGGGCCACGCGAAACCCCGATGAGAGCGAGGTCAGCCAGCCTCCCACAAACGGACAGGCGATCAGAAACACCCACATCCGTTCATCCGCTCCGGCTCCGAATGCCAGCTGTTGAGCAGTCACCAGAGCGGGCCCCGCCAGCGAGCACAGAACCCCCTCGGACCACCGCAACATCGGCCACGGACGATCGCTGACACGCGGGTCCGACTCGAACACCACCGCCCGCCAACCGGTCCGCACACCCCAGATGAGTAGCGCCATGAGTCCCGCCCAGGCCACCACGCCCGCATTCGCCCACACATCCAGTAACAGGTTGTGCGGGTCGAGGATCTCTTCACTCGCCCCCGGCAGTTTGTAATGCAGATAGTTCGGTCGAAAGTTCCCCGGCCCGACTCCCAGCCAGATGTGGTCCAGGATCAACTGCGATGTGGCGGCCCAATACTCCAGTCGGTACTTGAGCGACTTCGGCGCTTCCGAGATCACCTGCTGATCGATGAGTCCCGTCAACAGGGCCAGCGACATGATCGCCATCGCCGCCAGGACCACGGTCACGGCGGCAATGGCTCCTTTTCGAAACCACTTCCCGGTGCATTGGACGAACCACAACGCACCGGCTGCGACCAGCACTCCCACCAGTGCCGACCGGCTCTTGGTCATGATGAGGCACAACGCCAGCACGCCATATACAAAGGCCGCGATCAGTCGCGGTCCCCAGAGTGGCAGCAGTCCGGGAACGAAACTCGGATCGCCCGCCTCTCGATGCCGGAACACCGATAGCCCGTTCGACAAGCCCAGCCAGAGCCCGACAGCCAGCAATCCTGACAGCGTGTTCGCCAAGACGAAGCACCCCATCGGCTCCGTACTGCGCAAGCGATCGAGCAGCATCCGTCTCGATCCGCCGCTGGTCGACCGGAACTCGGGGCCGAGCGACTGCTCGATCTGCATTAGGTGCGTCGCCTCCTCGCGAGTCAACTCGGACCGGCGGTGATCGAGCGACTCCCACTCCGCAGCCAGAACGGCGTTCTGTTTGAACCAGACCTGATTTTGCCAGATCCCATACGCCGCCAGAACTACGCTCAGAGCGAATACCGTGCGGAGAACGGCTCCGCCGTGTCCACTCTCAAACCGCTGGCGAAACTCCAACCACATCAGGAGTGACGCCATCCATTCCCACGCCATGTTGATCGCGGCCCGTTTCTGGCCCGAACCGAGTACGACTGCTCCCGACGATACGACATGCGCAGCCACCAGGGCGATCAGCGCCGCATCCACACGGTCGAGTCGCCGGGGGCCGTTTCCGTGACGCCATCGCCAGAAGTGCTGAAAGGCCGCGTAGAGCAGCGTCAGCACCACCAGCCAGAGTGTCTCTCCCTCGGCTGCGGGTTCCGTTTCGGTCGGGAGGAAGAACCTCGCCCCGATCAGTCCCGCCAACACGACTGTTGACCAGTCGCGGGCTCGTGCCGCTTCTTCCGGAGGAGACGGCGTGTCGCGGCGGGTACGGGTCGCGGCCAAGGGGCACCGTCTCGGCAGGCAGGAGGCGGATGGCTACTTCTTCGGCGGAGCGATCTGCGGCGTCTGGGTCCGAAGGAACGCCAAACCTGCGTCACGATCAGGGCAAATCGTCCATAGCTTGTCGAGATTCGTCACTTGCAGAACTTCCAGGCAATACGGATGCAAACCGCAGATGACGAACAGTCCCGCGCGCGTCTGCATCTGCTGCCACAATCGGTACAAGATCTCGATGAAGGACGACCCGAAAAACTGGACGTACTTCAAATCGAGCAGCACCTTGGGGATCGGAGCTTCGCCCGCTTCATGCACGACTCGCGACACCGCGGGAATCACGTCTTCGCCGAGATGCTGCATCTCCTCGCCAAAGTCGACGACGGTGATGTCGCCATCCAGGAGGATTTTGGGTTTTTTCGACAGGGACGACATGGGGGGGCCTTTTCTCCGGGAGTCGCATCGACATTCCATGCTAGTCGAGTACGGCGCAGGGTCAATCGATTTCTGAAAATACGAGATGAACAGATGTACTAAAGTCGGGGGTCGGGGGTCGTCCTATGGACTTCCCCTCTGGCTCCCGACTCCCGACACCAGACTCCCGACTCTGAAGTCTTGCCGCAGCACTACTTCCGAGGCGTGACCTGGGACAAGAGATCGGCACAGGCGGCGACGATCTCCGCTGGCTCGGCCATGCGGCCGGGTCCGATGGCCCCGCAACTGAGCCAGCCATCGAGCGGGCCGATAGTGCGCAGGCCATCGGATTGGACCTGCGCAACATTGCGCTGGACCGAAGGCTTGACCCACATTTCGTTGTTCATCGCCGGAGCCAGCAGGATCGGGCATGTGGTCGTGAGGGCCAGCAGACTCACGAGGTCATCGGCTGCCCCGGTCGCCAGCTTGTGGAGGCAGTCCGCACTGCACGGAGCGATGACGTATAGCTCGGCTCGGCGGGCCAGACCGATGTGCTCCCCCTGGTGATGCTCCTGCGGGGCGAAGATGCTCTCGTAGACCGGTCGACCGGTGAGGGCCTCGAACGTCGCCGCTCCGATGAACTGCTGAGCGGCCTTGGTCATCACGACCGAGACCTTGGCCCCAGCCTGTACGAGCTTGCTGACGAGATCCGCAGTCTTATAGGCCGCGATCCCTCCGGTGACGCCGATCAGGATTTCGCGATTCTTCATGGCGGTCTCCGCCGTAGCCACGTTCGCCAGAACGTGGGCACCCTGAACCCGCGATCTCTGGCATGTGTGACAAATGTACTGAGCGAACCTCAAGTCCCCCACGTTCTGGCGAACGTGGCTACGACCTACTTCCCCGCCCGCTTAATCCGCTCGTCGAGCGTCGTCGTCGTTTCCTTGAGGACGTACTCCAGGTAGTCGTCCTGTTCGTGGATCAGCGACTGGACAGCCACGTCGAGAGCCGCCTGGCTGTCGAAGAAGCTCAAGGCCCGGAGCGCCTCGAGGCGGACACGGGGGTGTTCGTCATTGACGAGTGTCTCCAGCACCGTCAGCACCTCCGGCACGCGATCGCGCTGGTAGCACAACACGCGAGTTGCAGCCGTACGGGCCTTGAATTCCTTCGAAGCCAACAGCCGCTTGAGCAGAGCCACATCCACCACGTTGTGCTGCTGCTTGACCCATAGGGCTTCGAGCAGATTGTGTTGCGTGTGGCTGTCGTCTCCCTTCTGGGCGGCGACCCACTTGTCGACAGCGGCCATGACCGTCGCAGTTTCTCGCTCGCGAAGTTCGAGACGGGCCTTCTCGCGGGTCCGATATTCCGGCGTCTTCTGCATGTCGAGAATGTCGAGCAGATGCTCGATCGACGTTCCGACGATCTGCGCGGGCTCCACCAGCGGACGCTTCTTGTGAGTCACTCGCCAAATGCGGCCATGCACGTGGTCGCGGTTCGGGTCACGCAGCGAGTGCTGCATGTGCCCCACCAGCGGGTTGAACCAATCGGCAATGTACAGTGCCCCGTCCGGTCCCAGAACAATATCAACCGGCCGGTAGTTCGGGTCGGACGACCGGATCAGCGGCTCAAACGGGTCAGCTGCGAAACCGGAGTATGGCTTCTCGTCCTTCTTGAACCGGTACTGCAAGGTGCCTTGGAACCCGATGCAGTTGTTGAGCAGATAGTCCCCCTGCATCTCCTCGGGGAAGTGCCGGCTCGACACGATCTCGCAACCGCAGGTCGGTCGCCATTGCATGACCAGGAACTGCTTCAGGTTCGGGTGCTTTCGCGGATGATCGACATCCCCCGAGAACGCAGCTGCGAAGTAATTCGCGCCGCCGGAGGCATCAGCCACGAAGTTCTGGCCCCAGTCATCGAAGCAGTGACCCCACGGATTGGCGAACCCGTACGAGACATAGACATCGAGCTTCTCGGTCTTCGGCTCGTAGCGGAAGACAGCGGCGTTGTTGACTCGTTCGGGACCGTAGGGGGTCTCGATCTGCGAGAAGTGAAACGTCCCTTCATGGAAATACATCTCGCCGCCCGGCCCCGTCTCGAAGGCGTGCAGCGCGTGGTGCGAGTCGGCGGTGTCGAACCCGTGCAGGATGATGTCGTTCGTGTCGGCCACGTCGTCGCCATCGGTGTCCTTGAGGAAGTGCAGGTTCGGTTGAAGCGAGACATACGCCCCGCCATCGGCCAGCTCAATCCCGATCGGCAGGTGCAGACCCCGCGCAAAGATGGTCTGCTTGTCGGCCTTCCCATCGCGGTCGGAGTCTTCCAGGATCAAGATCTTGTCATCGACCGGCGTCCCCGGCAGGTACTGCGGATAGCTCGGATTCGTCCCGACCCACAGCCGCCCTTTGCGGTCAAAGGTCATGGCCACCGGGTCCTTGAGGTCCGGGAACTCGACCTCGGATGCGTAGAGCGCGATCTCAAAGTCGGGTGGCAGCGTGAAGCTGGCCTTGGCCTCTTCGGGGGTCGTGATGTGGACTTCGCTCTTGAAGTTGGTCTTGGTGTCGACGAAGTCGCCGGTGCCACTGTCGTCGATCGATTGCTTCGGCGTGCTTCCATTGGCGGTCTGCCAAATGCGACCATCGCGGACGGCGATCATCTTGCGGAGCTTGGCAAACTCCGCCGGGAAGTTCTCGACCCCGAACGGCGTTTTGCGTTGGCCATAAATGTAACAGCCGTTGACCGACCGGTAGTCATAGTAGAACTGCTTGTTCTTCTCCTGGACCTCGGCGTATAGCTTTTCGAGGTTGCACTTGGGAGCCGGGGCCGGTCCGCTAAGGGCCTCGTCCATGATCGGGGCGAGGGCCGCGTAACCTGCATCGGTCAGGTGGATACCGTTGATCGTCAGGAACTTTTTGGCAGCGACCGACTCCGCGAACAGCTTCTTCGTCGGCGTGAAGAGGTCGACGTACCCGACCTTGTTCGCTGCGGCGAGCTTCTGCATGGAAGCGGTGTACATCTCGATGCGGGCGTTATTCCAAGTGCCAGCCAGAATCTGGCGATCGGTCCGGTCTTCATTGGCGATCGGCGAGAGCAACACCAGTCGCGGCGGGGCCTGGCCGTCGTAGCTGGTGGTGGTCGTCATCTGGATGAAGTCAGCGAGGTCTTTCTCGAACTTCGCCAGCCCCTTCTCGCCGCCGAACGATTCGTTGAACCCGAACGCGGCGATGATGACCTGCGGTTTGTGGTCTTCCAGGCGATGCCCGTGATCTTCAAATTTATCCTGCCGAGGCCGCAGCACCACCTCATCCGCCGACCAGCCGAGGTTGCGGAACACCAGCTTGTGCTCCGGATACCGCGCATGCAGCCGCGTCTCGTAATGCCCGAACATCGACATCCGCTCGGCGAACGTGTTCCCGATGACCACGATCTTGTCACCCGGATTCACAACCAGCGGAGCCTCAGCCAGCGCCGTCAGACTGAGACCACAAGACAGACCGATCACGGTCAACAAGGCAAACAGACGCTGCATGGAGCCACTCTGGGTCGAGGAGTAAGTAGGGACCAGATCGAGGCACCGCCTCGGGAGAGCCTCGATTCTGGCATCTCACGATTTGGATGTAAACGCACTGAATCGATGAAGTCGGTGCCGGGTTCTCTCCAACAGGAGTGTGGGAGTTCAGGCTTCAGCCGAATGGCACTCGACACGCCCCACGCGCGGCGAGTTCTCTCTTTGGGGAGAGTTGGCGTTCAGGCTTCAACCTGCTCCCCACCCGCCGAAGATCGCCGAAGTCTGGACTCCCCCGGTCAGGGATAATTTGGCACAGCAGGCGAAGCAGAGCTTCCAGAAGAGGCGATCCCACGATGACATCAAGGCTCAGCCGAACAGTCCAGCGTCCAGCAATGCCTTTCTGGCGAGCAGGTAAGCGGGGTGATTGATGTCGACAACCTGAATCGTGGTTCTGCCGATTGCGGTGCGTCCCATTAATCGAGTACCGCGCCAGCGAAAGTGTTCCTCCCTGTGGTCGGTTCGCGGGTGGAAGAGGCGCGTGGTGCGTCGGGTCGAGGGGTCTTTCCCGGCGAGATTCGGCCCCTTGTGCAGGTTGCAGTGGTAGCAGGCCAGAGCCAGATTTCCGAACGTCGTCGGACCGCCGTGTTGCTCGGCGATCACATAGTCGATCTGAAACGGCGCACAATAGAACTCGCTGGGCATGCGGCAATACTCGCAGACGCCATTCGCCCGCTGCCAGACTCTCCGTCGCAGGGACGAGTTCATGGGATGGCGGAACTCACGGCCTGCGCGAGCGCCTGCCGGGCTTTGGCCTGGAGCAATGCCAGCAGGTGACTGACCAGATTGTACTGCTCCGCCTCGGACCGCTCCGCTTTCGTGAGCGTGCCTTGGCGTGCCTTCGCAGCCAGACGGTTCATCCGCCGTTCGTCCCGCGCGCCAAACCTGAACGACAGCAGCGTCCGAGCCGCGTCCGGTGTCAGGTGAACTGTGTCCGGCTCAAGGACGCGGCTGAGAATCGCCACACCGGTATTCACGGTGTCAGCAAGCACGGTACTCATGATGAATTCCAAGGCTGAATGTGGCGGAGTCGATCATCGGAATGATATCC
>JAYTFV010000543.1:0-3939 GCA_043734065.1 Planctomycetota bacterium | reverse complement strand
TCGCCCTGGCACGGGGGACTCACGTCCGCCCGCTCGCTGTCGCACGAGCGTCGAGAGCGCGTCGCATGGGCGGGGGCGGGGGCTGCCCATGTGGGATCGTGTTGGCAGGTCACGCATAGCGGGGACGGGCAGGATTGCCCATCCTACGGCGCGGCAGCGAGCGGGGCTGTGCGATCTCGGAATTGATGGTAGATTGGTGTTTGTTCAGGACGTTTGCTGTTGGAGACCGTGACCATGTCCCTGCAATTGATCGCCACCTATGAGGGCGGCGTGCTCAAGTTTGACGAGCCGCCGCCGCTGAAGGACCACGAGCGCGTGACTGTGACGATCGAGCCGCGAACGACTCGCGCCCGGGAGAGTTATGGTTTGATTGGCTGGACGGGGGACACAGCGGTACTCCGCGAGATGGCCGAGAACGACGAGTTCGGTGCGCAGGAGTCTCCATGACCTTCGCGGATATCCCTTCCGGGGCGTCGGTCTTCGTGGACGCCAACGTCTTCGTTTACAATTTTGCCCCCGATCCGCAGTACGGCCCGCCGTGTCGGGAGCTGATGGAGCGGATTGAACTCGGTGATCTCATCGGCTGGTGCTCCACTCGCGAGTTGAGCGATGTGGCTCATCGGTTGATGACTCTGGAAGCCTGTCAAACCTTGGGATGGCCGTATGCGGGAATTGGTCAACGGCTGAGAACTCATCGCGATGAGATCACCCGGCTCACCCGGTTCCGTCAAGCCTTGGACGAAATCGTCGCCTTCGGTGTCCATATTCTTCCGGTGACTCAGCCTGATGTCTTGAGGGCCGGTGACCTGAGTCGTCAACACGGGTTGTTAAGCGGTGACGCTTTGATTGTCGCCCTCATGCAATCGAACAATCTCACCACACTGGCCAGCAACGACGCCGACTTCGATCGCGTTCCGGGTCTGAGCCGGTTCGGTCCGATGTGACTGGCGGCGGGGTCAGCCGGGGGACGCGGAGCGGGCGCTGGAGTGCTTCGAGCGCGACCTGAAGATCAGCGAACAACTGCTGACGGCGAATCCCGACTCGGGCGAGGCGACCCGCGACGTGATGGTGTCGCACTTCAAGCTGTATGCCTTCCATCAGGGGCGGGGGAAGGAGGAGTTGGCGAGGAAGAGTCTGGCGGCGTGCTTCGCGATCCTCGATTCGTTCGCCAAGGCCGGTCGTCCGATGGACGCGCAGATGCGCGGGCTGTATGAGAAGTTGAAGCCGCTGTTTGAGTCCCCGTAGGATGGGCAATCCTGCCCGTCCCCGAGCGACGTTCGAGCTTCGAGAATGGGGGCGGGGGCGGTGGGCTGCCCATGTGGGGTCGTGCTGGTAGGTCACGCATAGCGGGGACGGAATGACAGGCTGGAAGCCTATCCCACGGGAAGGACGGGCAGGATTGCCCATCCTACTGCCAGCGACACAGGAGGTCTTCGAGGAACTCGACCGTCAGTCCCGCGAGCAGAACAAGCCGCCCGTCTGGTTCCTGCCGCTCCGCGAACCGATCTCGCCCCACCTCGACGAACTCCTCGGCCCGTTGCCTGTTGAGAAGGCCCCGTAGCAGAATTCGTGAGAATTCTGCCGTCCGTGAGGACACCGCGTCTGCGGGAGTCTGTTGCGCCCCCCGCGAGTCGACAAGGCGAGCCGGATGGCGTCAGCCTCCGGACCATGCCGCGCAGTGACTCAGTCCGGGGGCTGACGCCGCCCGGCTCGCCAGTGGCTGAGTCGGGCGTTGGCTGACCGTGCCCTTGCGCTCACAAACTCGACTGCTTTCCCAAACCCCATATCACCATGCCACCCGCACTGTCTGGGATAATCGACCTCCGATGGATTAGACTACGCGGCAGTAGTCCTCGCGTGCTGGGGCACTGTGGTGCTTGTGGGCAGTGGACGCGACGGAACCTTGACGAAACTCCTTCGAGGATTGAGAACGAATGAGAGCGATTGCATATCTCCTGGGCACGGCGGTCTGCCTGTCCATGCTGGCGGGCGGAGCGGAACTCCGGGCCGCAGACGTAGACGTTACCGAGGCGGGGTTCCACTCGCTGTTCAATGGTACCAGCCTGGACGGCTGGAAGCCGTGGGCCGGGGACGAGGGGTTCTGGCGAGTTGAAGAAGGGGCGATCACCGGGGAGTCGACGGCTGAGAAGCCGCTGGGGCACAACACATTCCTGGTCTGGGACAATGCCGAGGTCGATGACTTCGAGCTGCGGTTGCAGTTCAAGCTGACCGGCGACATGGCCAAGGCCAACAGCGGGATTCAGTTCCGAGGCCAGCAGAATCCGGACGGACACGTCGTCGGGTATCAGGCCGACATCGACCTCGCGGGGCAGTGGGCCGGGGCTCTCTACGACGAGGCCGGTCGTGGACTGCTCGCGGGACGTGGAGCGAAGGTCATGATCGCAGCCGACGGCAAGAAGACCGAAGCGGGCAGTGACCTCGCCACAGCTGTGAAGCCGGGGGAATGGTGCGACTACACCATCACCGCCCAGGGCAACCACATCACCCTCAAGATCAACGGGCAGGTCACAGCTGAGTTGTTCGACGACCAGAAGGATCCGGGCCATGATGCCAACAAGCAGGCTGACCGCATCGGCATGTTGGCCCTCCAAATGCACTCCGGTCCGCCGCAGAAGGTGCAGTTCAAGAACATCCGCATCAAGCGGCTCAAGCTGGCCGAGGGGAAGAAGGTCGTGTTCATCGCCGGTCGTCCGAGCCACGGCTGGGGCGCGCATGAGCACAACGCGGGCTGCCTGCTGCTGGCCAAGCGTCTTAACGAGTCGGGCTTGCCTGTGATCTCGACGGTCTACCGCAGCGGTTGGCCGAAAGACCCGACCGCTCTTGACAATGCCGATACGGTGGTGTCGTACTGCGATGGCGGCGGGGGGCATTACCTCAATGACCGGCTGGATGACTTCCAACAAGTCGTCGACGCACGCGGCGTGGGCCTCGTCTGTCTCCACTACGGCGTCGAAACGACAAAGGGGAAGTGCGGCGATAAGTTCCTCAGCTGGATCGGCGGCTACTTCGAGCCGCATTGGTCGGTCAACCCGCACTGGACCGCCAAGTACACCAAGTTCCCCGAGCACCCCACGACGCGCGGCGTCCAGCCATTCGAGATCCGAGATGAATGGTACTACCACATGCGGTTCGTCGAGGGGATGAAGAACGTGACCCCGATCCTGACCGACCTGCCGCCACGGGACACCGCCAATGGAGGCGATGGGACTCACAGCGGCAACCCCGATGTGCGGGCCGCTGTGCTGGAGCGCAAAGAGCCGCAGCACATGGGCTGGGCCTATGAGCGTCCAGACAACAAGGGTCGCGGGTTCGGCTTCACCGGCGGCCACGACCACAAGAACTGGCAGAACGACCAGTTCCGCAAAGTCGTCCTCAACGCCATCGTCTGGACAGCTGGCCTCGACGTGCCCAAGGACGGCGTCGCCTCAGCCACGCCCTCCGACGCAGAGATGGACGCCAACCAGGACGAGCCAAAACCCGGCACCGCCCAGGCCGCCCCTCAGCAGCAACAGCAACCGAAGGCCGCCGACCTCCTGACCGGCGACGCCCAGACCAAGGCCGCAGCCAGCAGCCCCATCGTCACTCCGGCCACGCCCAACCACTCGGTCGAGATCGAGGCCGACATCACCGGCGCGAAGCAGCTCTATCTCGTCGTCACCGATGCCGGCAACGGCTTCACCGCTGACTGGGCCGACTGGGCCGAGCCGCGACTGGTCGGGCCGGGAGGCGAGACGAAGCTGACCGAACTCAAGTGGAAGAACGCCTCCGCCGACTGGGGCAATGTCCAAGTCGGGAAGAACGCGGAAGGCGGCAACCTCCGCATCGCGGGTAAGCCGGTCGAGTACGGCATCGGCTGCCATGCAAACTCGTTGATCGAGTTCGACCTGCCTGCCAACCACCCTTTCACCAAGTTCAAGT
>JAYTFV010000542.1:0-5041 GCA_043734065.1 Planctomycetota bacterium | reverse complement strand
GGCGTCGATCGACTTTGTTCTGATTCTGGGAGTGGTGCTGCCGCTGGTGGCCTTCGTCCTGCCTGCCAGCCGAATCGCCATTCAAGCCTCGTTCGCCTGGTTTTGTCGAATCACCACCAGCCCCTTCCTCTAATTTGGTAGCTGCACTCGCCAGAGTGCGGGCTCCCCGCGTTCTGGCGAACGCAGCTACCCCTCATGTCCACTGGACCGCCGGAGTTTGCCATGAACCAGCCCGCCTCACTTCGCAAGCTGCTGCTGCGTGTCCACCGCGATGAAGACGGGGCGGTCAGCCTGGAGACCATCCTGATCATCGGGGCAATCGCGATCCCGATTCTGATCTTTATTTTACGAGTCGGCTGGCCCCGCATCCGCACGTTCTTCACCGGCGGGATGGATGATCTGGAAGTCGAACGCAGCAACACGCAACAGGGCGGCGGCGGCGGTGGCGGTCAAATGCCGACCCGGTAAGGCGAGCGGTCAGACTTGTCTGACCCGTGGGATAGGCTTCCAGCCTGTCTTTTGGCTCAAGACGACAGGCTGGAAGCCTATCCCACGTTGCCTGATCCAGTTTCAGATCGTCAACCGCCGGTCGCGCGCGGTGACTTCCCACTCGTCAACCTGCTGGCCGTTCTCGATCACGATCGCCGACCGGTGCAGCGCCGAAGTGGGGCAGACGTGGCGCGGGATGGCGAGTAGCCAGTCGCCGACCTTCCACGGCGCGGCGTGCGGGGTTTCCACGACGAGGTGTTCCTCGTTGTGCAGCACCTGCACCCCATCCGGGATCGCGGGGAGGACCATCCGCTGGCCCATCGAGGGGTCCGAGGCGATCGATTTCGTGCCGACATCGAGCGTCACGCGGTTGGCGGTCGGTCGGCTGATGACGCGGGTGAAGACGAGCGCAGCGGGGACAAACGCAGCGAGGTCGGGGAACTTCTCACCATAGTTGCAGTCGTGGAAAATGCAGGTGCCGGGGCTGAGTTCAATGAAGGGTTCGTCCATGCGGCAGTACATGCGGAAGGTCGGCGTGCCTCCGCAGATCACGCGCGGCACCGGATGACCATTTCGCTCCAGCAATTCTCGAAACGCGATCACGCGCTCCCACACCGCCTCGACGGCGTGCTGACGATCTTCCGGGTCGGACTGCCCGTGCTGGCCATCGTAGAGGTGCAGCCCCTCGGGGCGCAGGCCCGGCGTGTGGGCGATCTGCCGATACAGCGTCGCTGCAATGGGGCCGGGGATGACGCCCGTACGGTCGCGGCCCGGGTTGATGTCGAGGAGTACTCCGATCGTCACCCCCGCCTGCGTGGCAACTGCTCCGAGTTGCTCGATGCAGCCCGCATCGTCGGCAGTGACCGCGAACTGGACCTCGGGGAAGGCTTTGGTCAGGGCGACGATGCGGGCGATATTCGGCCCGACCATGTTGTAGCTAATGACGATGTCCTGGACGCCGCAGCGGGCGAGCATCTCGGCCTCGGCAATCGTGGCGGCCTTGTGCTTCGTGATTCCCCGCTCCAGCAGCAGACGTATCACAGCCGCCATCTTGTGCGTCTTGCAGTGTGGTCGAAGTCGCCCCGGCCCGCCCGCCATCGTGAGCATCGTGTGGATGTTACTCAGCAACTGTTCGCGGAAGACCACCAGCGACGGGCTGGGAATCGAGTCGGGGGCGGTGATGAGGTAACGCTGGGGCATGGTGAGGTCTCGTCGGACGGGCTTTCCAGCCCGTCTGTTCGGTACGTGAGGCCGTGGGTGAGATTGGTTTCAGAATCAGTGTTCGCCGATCAAACCAAAGGAAAAGAATATTGGAACACTCCGCGCTGAAGCCGACGGCCTGACAGCGAATGGCGAGGGACACAGCGTGAGGTCTGTGGCCTGCCCGATTCGTCAGACGCCGAGGTTTCGTACACAGATTTCGCAGATCACCACAGATTCAGAGGGGCAGAATGCGACCGCTCGCCCGAGGTCGTCGCCGCAGCCTGTCTCTAATCTGTGAAAATCTGTGCGATCTGTGTACCCCGTCATTGTTCTGCGGAAGAGGATGGCATGCGGTACTGTCTGAAAGAGTCAGGAACACTCAAGAAGGGCTGTCGGCTTCGGCGCGGAGTGTCGAATATTGGAACACTAATCTCCGCTTATCAACACTGATCCTGACCTGGATTAGCGTCGATCAGTGGAGATTAGTGTTCCCACTTTGTGACGAACACAGTTTCTGGAAATGCTCTCAGTGTTCTCGCATGATGTCCGATGGAAGACGGTTCTGAACTCTTGAGACTGTCCTTGCAAGGGACGGCCTGGAAAGGCCATCCTACGACATCAACTCAGATTCATGCTCTGCAGGAACTCGTCATTTGTCTTCGACCTCCGCATGCGGCTGGTCAGCAGTTCCATCGCCTCGACCGGGTTCATGTCGCTCAGCACGCGCCGGAGGATCCAGATTCGTTTGAGTTCCTCTTCGCTCATCAGCAGTTCTTCGCGTCGCGTACCGGACTTGTTCACGTCGATGGCAGGCCAGATGCGCTTCTCGACGATGCGGCGGTCGAGGTGCAGTTCCATGTTGCCGGTCCCCTTGAACTCCTCGTAGATCACGTCGTCCATCTTCGACCCGGTCTCGACGAGGGCCGTCGCGATGATGGTCAGGCTGCCGCCCTCTTCGATGGAGCGGGCGGAGCCGTAGAACCGCTTGGGGTGCTGGAGGGCTGAAGCGTCGATGCCGCCGGAGAGGACCTTACCGGAGTTGGGGCACTCGGTGTTCCAGGCCCGGGCCAGGCGGGTGATCGAGTCGAGGAAGATGACCACGTGCTGGCCGAATTCGACCATGCGTTTGGCCTTCTCGATCACCATTTCGGAGACCTGGATGTGGCGGCTGGGGGGCTCGTCAAAGGTACTCGACACGACCTCGCAGTTCGGTCCCTTGACCTGCCGCTCCATGTCGGTGACTTCTTCGGGCCGCTCGTCAATCAGCAGCACGATGACATAGACCTCGGGATGATTGACGAGAACCGCCTTGGCCAGCTTCTGGAGCAGGATCGTCTTGCCCGCTTTCGGCGGCGACACGATCAAGGCCCGCTGTCCAAATCCGATCGGCGAGACCATGTCGACGACCCGCGTACTCAACTCCGCCGGGTCAGTGGTCAGGCGAATCCGCTGCGTCGGGTGCAGCGGCGTCAGATCATCAAACGGCACGATGCTCGGCAGGACATTCGGGTCGGCCCCGTTGATCGCCTCGACGCGGAGGAGTGCGAAGTACCGCTCGTTCTCCTTCGGGGGCCGGACCTGGCCCCGCACGGTCGAGCCCTTCCGCAACCCGAACCGCCGAATCTGGCTGGGCGAAACATAGATGTCATCCGGACAGGGCAGATAGTGATAATCCGGGCTGCGCAAGAACCCGAACCCATCCGGCAGGATCTCCAGTGTCCCCTCGCCGGACATCAGCCCGTGCATCTTGGTCCGCTCTTTGAGGATGCGGAAGATGAGATCCTGTTTCTTGAGCCCCGCGATCTCCGCGACCTCTTCCTCCTGGGCCAGATCGAGCAGCTCCTTCATCGTCATCCGCTGCAGGGCGGCAACGTTCATCTCGCTGGGGATCGCCTCGTCGCCGAGCAGCGCAGGGTCGCTGTAGATGTCGGGAAGTGGTTCTTCCTCGTCCTCCGCCGCAGGAGCCTTGGCCGCAGCCCGCTCTTCGGGAGGCAGGACGTTGCCGCCGCCCCCGTCGTCGGGATCGGGTACGGCATTCGCGACTTCCGCACTGCGCCGCTTGATCGGTGGATCGTGGCGATCGATGTGGGGTAATTCCGGGCGTTGAACACGCGGGGTGGGAGAGTTGGAAGGGCGAGGCATGGCGGGTGTCCCGAAGACTCGGGTCGGAAGGAGGGAGGAAGGGAGGGAGGGAGGGAGATAGGGAGATAGGGAGAGCGGACGATTGCGGAAAGAACTCCCGCGGGTCGACCACTCGGGGTGAGTGGGAGGGGCCGGTTGTCTGGCAGTGTGGTGGATACTGAGAGGTAGCGGCGTTCGCCAGAACGCGGTGAGCCCGCACTGAAGTAGCTGCGTTCGCCAGAACGCGGGCCCGCGTTCTGGCGAACGCAGTTACTTCACACCTTCAAGTGGCCGGTCGACGCGGGCGAACCACGTACACAATCCGCTCCAACTGATCCACCGAGGCTGTCAGACTCCCGGAGTTGTCGACGACGAAATCGGACTCGATGCGCTTCCGTGCGATCGGCCATTGACTTGCTTCCCGGCGAGCCAGCTCTTCCGGCGTCCAGCCTCGCGAGGCCGCTGTCCAATGTTGCCGTTGTTCGAGCGGAGTGTCGATGAACACCACTGCGTCGCACAGATCCTTCCAACCCGATTCGAGCAGGATCGGGGCATCGAGCAGGACCAGCTGGACCTGCCCCAGTTCGCGGACATGCTGCAACTGTTGCTGAAGATCAGCTCGCAGCACGGGATGCACGATCTGTTCCAGAGTCCGGCGATTCCGCTGCGACTGGTCGTCGGAGCCGAAGACCAGTGCGGCGAGTTTGGACCGGATGATCTCCTGCTCGGCATTGAAGAGAGAATCTCCAAATGCCTGTCGCAGGGCGACTTTCACGGAGGGTTGCCGCAGGGCCTCATGCCCTGCCCGATCGGCATCGAGAATGGCCACACGCATCCGCGCTGCCAGTTCCCGAGCCAGCGTGCTCTTTCCAGACCCCACCCCTCCGACCAGACCCACGAGAGGCAGGAACGCGGGAGGACCGGAACTGTCCACCGAGGGAGACACGCAATCTCAATGAGACGAGAGAGGAACGCGGGAGAATGGGCTGAGAAACGAGGGTGGGAGAATCGAGAATTCCCCAGGCCGTGCGGCGCGAGGCATTCCGTCAATGAGGTGGGATCAGGGAACGATCGCGCGAATAGCGACGGTGTCGTCACATGCTGTCTTGTGCGCGGGCGGTTGTCAATGGGGGGCGGGAGTCGGGAGTCGGGAGCAAGAACAGGAGCGGCTCCCCTCTGGCCATGAGCCATCAGGTATCATCTATCAGCTATCAGCTATCAGCTATCA
>JAYTFV010000541.1:0-5053 GCA_043734065.1 Planctomycetota bacterium | reverse complement strand
GCTCGGCAGGAGCCTCGCCCTCCCGAGAACTTCAATCCCCAAAATCCAGCGTTGAGCTGACGCTCGCTCGCTCCCCCCAATTCGAAAAATACGATCGATTGGGAAAGCCAGTACAACCTGACGGGGGCGCTGTCCCCACAACGGAGAATTTCGCCATCCACTCGAATGTCTCCGGCGGGAGATGCCGATGGAAGCTGGGTCAGGCTTCGGATTACATCGGTTGGCGCTGATGCAACTCGACGGGTTCGAAGGCTGGCGATGCTGGGAAGATTGAAACGGTAATAGGGATCATCCCCTGTTCCTTCCCAGTTCTCATTCACTGAGCAGGATTTCCAATTGAGTGTGCTCGCGATTCCCAGTACCATATCCAGTCCCCGATGCGGTTGGGGTTTTCCCAGTTGCAACGGACGTGAGGAAGGACTCCTCACCTGTGTCACTCCGGATTCAAACTCCAGTCAGGTCGCGCTGAGCGGCTTGTCTTTCAGAGTCGATCCGGCCTACCGACACAGGTTTGACCGGATGTCCCAGTCGCATTCGAGGGCATGACGCTCTCCTCCTCACGACGAGGGTTCCCTTCAGCTCTCCGGTCTTTCGTGACCGGACGCTGAGATTTCCGACGAAGCGGTGTCTCACCGTGCCGCCGATTCTGACCAGACGGTCTTCGCAGCCTTGCGGGGGTCGCTCGACGGTCCAACCAGAGAGAGTGTTCAATGGGTCATCTCCTCCTGACCGGTGCCACGGGATTGCTCGGGCGCTACCTGATGCGGGATCTGATGGAAAAGGGCATCAAGCTTGCCGTCCTCGTCCGCCCCAGCCGTCGCAAGGCACCCGAACTCCGCATCGAAGCCGCCATGCGCTCCTGGGAGCAACAGCTCGGTCGCAAGCTGCCGCGTCCGGTGGTTTTGGCGGGAGACATCTCGCTGCCGGACTTCGGCCTCAGCCCCGCGCAGATCAAGTGGGCGGCGGAGAACTGCACCGGGATGCTGCATAATGCGGCGAGCTTGTCATTCGTGACGACCGGTCGCGATGCCGAGCCGTGGCGTTCCAACGTCGGAGGGACACAGAACGCGATTGAGTTCTGCCGTCAAGCGGGCATCCGCACGTTCTTCCATGTATCGACGGCGTATGTCGCCGGAAAGCGATTGGGCAAAGCCTACGAGAACGAACTGGATGTCGGCCAGGAGTTCGGCAACTGCTACGAAGAGAGCAAGGTGGAAGCCGAAAAGGTCGTCCGCGAGTCGAATGCCTTTGACTCCGCGACCTTCTTCCGTCCGGGGATCATCATCGGCGATAGCGTCACCGGCATGACCACGACCTACCACAACTTCTATGTGGCGGTGAACCTCGCCAAGTCGCTCTCGGATCACAAGAGTGAGAAGGACGAAACCGGCCTGGCCGTCGCCAACCAAGTCCACTTCAACATGAACGGCAACGAGCGGAAGCACCTCGTGCCGGTCGACTGGGTCTCGGCGGTGATGGCGCACATCGTCAGTCAACCGCAGCACCACGGGAAGACGTACCATCTGACGCCGCGCGTCCCGATCACGATGCGGTTGATCCGCGATGTCCTCGAAGCGGAAGTCGGGTTCTACGGCGTCGAGTTCTACGGTGCCGGCGATCGCCGGTTGGAATCCTCCGAGAACGAAGACCTGTTCTTCCAGCACATGGAGGTCTACAACTCCTACTGGCGTGAAGACCCTCAATTCGACACCACCAACACCCAGTTGGCGGCTCCGCACCTCCCTTGCCCGATGGTCGACCGCACGATGCTACGGCACCTGACGCGTGTCGCGATCACCAACAAGTTCAGTTGGAAAGACCCCGTCGTCGAATCGATGCCCGCGACTGCCGGTGTCTGATAGACTCTTGTCCATGTGACACGCATGAAGCCCAGCGGTTGCAGCCGCTGGGCTTTTTTCATGGTTCCGTGGTTCGGGCGTCCCGCCCGAGTTCTTCACCATCCACGTCAGCATGGGCGAGGACGCCCATGCCACGGGAGGCAGCGATGGCCGACAATCCGACAGTCATCGGACGCGGGTCCGGCCTGCGCCCTCCCAATCGCTTCGACAAAGTCCACACGGAACTGGACCTCGAACAGGTCGAGCACGACGACGAATACCTCGCTACACTCGCCAAGGTGCCGACCACCTACCTCCCCGATGACTCGCGCTCGATCATCTCCGAGAACGACAGCCCCGATCTGTTCTTCCGCTATAGCCTCAACCCCTATCGCGGTTGCCTGCACGGGTGCAGCTACTGCTACGCCCGCCCCACGCACGAGTATCTGGGCCTCAACGCCGGGATCGATTTCGAGACGAAGCTGTTCTATAAGCCACAGGCGGCTGTGCTGTTTCGCGAGTGGCTGAACCGGCCCAAGTACGAGCCGGGGCCGATCATGGTCTCGGGCGTGACCGACTGTTATCAACCGGGTGAGCGCGAGTACCGACTCACGCGGGCCTGTTTAGAGGTCGCTCTCGAAGCTCGTCAGCCGCTGTCGATCGTCACCAAGAACGCCCTCGTGCTGCGCGACCTCGACCTACTGAAGGAGATGGCCCAGCACCGCATCATCTCTGTCGCCATCAGCGTGACCACTCTCGACCCGTTACTGACCCGCGTGCTGGAGCCGAGAAGCAGCACCCCCGAGGCCCGACTCCGAGCGATCCGCACGCTCCGCGAACACGGTATCCCCGCAAGGGCCATGCTGGCCCCGATCATCCCCGGCCTGACCGACCACGAACTGCCCAACCTGATCGCTGCGGTCGCCGAGGCCGGAGCCGAGTCCGCCGGGATGGTGTTACTCCGACTCCCGTTGACGGTCCAGCCGGTCTTCCTCGACTGGCTCCAAACGCACGCCCCCGAGAAGCGAGAGAAGATCGAATCGCTGATCCGCGCGACCCGCGACGGCAATCTCAACCAGTCCCAGTTCGGCCAGCGCTTCAAAGGCACCGGAGCCATCGCCGACCAGATCCAGCAAACCTTCCGCGTCTTCGCCAAGAAGTCCAAACTCGACGGCCCCGGCACCCCGCTCGACTTCACTCACTTCAAACCACCGAAACCAAAGTCCGGGCAACTGCGTCTGTTCTAAATGCTCGGTCCCAAGCTCCGCTTGTGACCGAGAGAAATCCGGACCCCCCTCACGTGTCGGTGATTTTGAACTTGATTGACCCTCGGTCCCAAGCTCCGGCTTGGGACCGCATATCCCCGAAGCTCTGCTTCGCCCGCGTGCCAGAACGCTCCCTCTCGCAAACCGTCCTCGTGCTTGCCGACTGAATTCTCCTCGCCCCGAAGGGGCAGCGACAAACCAACCCAGGGCAGAGCACAGCGGCGCCCGCCGCGAAGCGCCGCCCTGGGTTTGATGTCCCGAAGATTCCCTCAGCCCTGAAAGGGCGATACAGGGGCGCGCCACGGGCGTTGTTTCGCCCTTTCAGGGCAGACGCTCACTCTTCAATCCCTCTTGTGCCTGCGTCACCCAGACATCCAAAGCGATGTCTGGGCCACCCCGCCAGCGTATGGAAAGCTCCGGGCGCTGACGCTTCCGGCTCGCTGGAGAGTGGCCGTTAGATATCGAGATCCTTGACCTCCAGCGCGTGCTTCTCGATGAACTCGCGGCGCGGTTCGACCTGCTCACCCATCAGCACGCGGAAGATTTCTTCGGCGGCGGCGGCGTCTTCGAGGGCCACTCGCTTGAGGATGCGGTTGTGGGGGTCCATCGCGGTTTCGTACAACTCGTCAGGGTTCATTTCGCCCAGACCTTTGAACCGCGTATAGATCAGGCCGCGTTCGCCGATCGTGCGGATCGAACTGACCAGTTCGCGGATGCTCATCAGCTTGCGGGGGGTCACATCGTGTTCGAGTTGGTACGGATGGACCGGTTCGCCGTTCACCGGTGGTGAGACCAGCAGATCATTCAGCGTGAGGCCGAATTCAGCCTGCAATCGCTTGATCGTCTCGTTGATCGTGCGAATTTCGTGCAAGTCGTTGACTTGCAGCGAGCTATGGGCCTTGGGCTCGCTGCCCTCTTCGGCGGTCTTGGCCAGCGGCTCATCGGCCATCTTGAGTTCGCCGCCGGCCTTCTTCTCGGCCTCAGCCAGGAAGGCGTCCAGTTCCGGCTTCGTCGTGAACCAGTGCTGCGCCGCTCCCAGGAACACGCGATAGCGCGGCAGCAAGCCCTCGGGATTCACCTGGTGCGTGGCCAGCGTGCGGAGTTCGATCCCCCGGCGTTCGAGCGTCTCCAGTTGGACCTCGACCATGTCCATCATGTCGGCCAGCTTCTTGAGTTGCTCGCCTTCGATGGTGAACGGTTCCGTGGCGGCGACCTTTGAGCCGTAGCGAGCGGCAATCAGATTGGCACGGGGCTTCACGACCAGCTTGGTGCCTTCCAGTCCCAGTCCGAGCAGTTCGGACATCATCTCCTCTTGAGTCTGCACGTAGCGCGGCTTCTGGTTTCGCTTGCTCTTCTGGAAGACGCGGTAGAGCGGCGGTTGAGCGACGTAGACGCAGCCCTGCTTGACCAGTTCCCGCATGTGGCGGAAGAAAAACGTCAACAGCAGCGTGCGGATGTGCGAGCCGTCGACATCGGCATCGGTCATTAGAATGATCTTGCCGTATCGACGCTTGAGGATGTCGATCTCTTCGGCCATCGGAGCGATGCCGATGGCCTTGAACAGCGAGGCGACTTCGGTGTTGGCAAGCACCTTGACGAGTTGAGCCTTTTCGACGTTGATGATCTTCCCTCGCAGCGGGAGGATCGCCTGGTTCCCGGAGTCGCGTCCCGTGTCGGCAGAGCCACCGGCGGAGTCACCTTCCACGAGGTACAACTCGGAGATGCGGAGGTCATGGTTGCGACAGTCGCGGAGCTTCTCGGGGAGGCCGCCACCGGAGACCTTGCTCTTGTCGCGGGCGAGGTCACGGGCACGCTTGGCGGCCTCGCGGGCTTCAGCAGCCCGCTGGCCCTTCTGGGCGATCATCTTAGCGGTCGAGGGGTTCTCCTCGAAGAACTTGGCCAGGCCGTCGCCGATCACCGAGTTCACGGCCCCTTCCACTTCGGGGGTGG
>JAYTFV010000540.1:0-1816 GCA_043734065.1 Planctomycetota bacterium | reverse complement strand
GGACCCCGGCAGTGTTCGCAGCAGAGGAACACCGCCCGATCGCCGATCATGACCTTCACGGGATGTCCCATGCTGCCAAGTGGACCATCTCCGACAATGCAGACCTTCTGCTTGTCAGCCAGAACCTGATCTTCGGCACTCAGTGCCGGGGCCTCGGCGTGGGTCACCGCGTGATTATCAGCGGAGGGAGCGGGCTGGCTGGCGGCAGGCTCGGGAGCCTTGCTGCAACCCGAGACAGATGCGGCGATCGCGACGGCGAACAGAGTCCAAAGACGAAACATGCTTCACTCCGGGGGAGGGATGAGTTGAGGGGACTTGTCGAAGGGGAATCAACGACGGAGCATAGACGTATCGCCGTCACATTTCCATTTCCAAGCTGGGAGTCAGCGGGCAACGGGAAAGGGGAAGTCTGTGACGCTCACACCTCGCCGATTAGGCGAGCCGGATGACGTCAGCCTCCGGACCTCGGGCGCTCACCCCAGAGTCCGGGGGCTGACGCCGCCCGGCTCGCCTGATCGGCGAGTGGGTGAGCGGCGCGGTCCCCTCCGACTGACCTCTCACGTGAACACACTCCACAGCCCTGAAGACGCCGTGTCGCCAGGCCAGGCTTTCAGCGATCCCCGACAGCCCCCCGATTTGTCGTCCCGTGTGATACACTCAAACCGTCCATGATGGCTCAACTCGGAACGGGATGGTGCGTGGTGATCGTTGTTGATGCGGGGAATACCCGCGTGAAGTTTGCTTGGATGGAATGCGATCAGGCCGGGGGCGTTCCGCGCACGCTCGGGTTCGTCGCGATCTCCGTCGGGCAACCGCTGCCGGTCGACACCATCCACGAGTGGGTCCGTGAAGGGCAGCCGAAGAGGGTCATCGTCGATGGCTCCAACCCTCCCGAAGTCGACCGCGTGCTGCGCGAGTGGCCTCTGGCGGGAGCCCGACCGCAGCGACTGGGAACTCGGAAGAATCTGCCTTTGGTGATCGAGGTCGACTTCCCGGACAAGGTCGGCATCGACCGACTGCTCAATGCCATCGCCGCCAATGCCCGTCGGTTGCCCGGCCAGATCGCGATCGTGATCGACAGCGGGACCGCCACGACGGTCGATCTGGTCGACGAGACCGGGGCGTTTCGCGGGGGGGCGATCCTGCCGGGGTTCGAGCTGGGGGCCAAGGCACTGCATCAGTACACCGCGCTGCTGCCGCTGATCCAGCATCACCGGCTGCACGATCGCGTACCCGCGGCAGTCGGTCGCCACACGACCGAGGCCCTGGAAAGCGGACTCTACTGGGGGCATGTCGGGGCCGTGAAACAGTTGATCGAGTCGATTCGCTCGGAGCATCCGACCCCGCCCGGTGTGTCCGCGCCGCTGGTCATGCTCAGCGGGGGAGCCGCTCCGGTCCTGCGTCCGCATCTGGGCGATGTGCAATGGGAGCCAGCCTTATGTTTGCAGGGACTGGCCCTGGCTGCAATTGCGATGCCGGGGCACGAGTGATGGAACAGTTCACCCATGGGTCAGCCCGACAGCTCACCGCAACGGGGCGGAGTGCGATCGCCGTGATCCAGCTCACGGGGGATCTGTCGCAGCTGGATCGTCCCACGCCGTTGTTTCGAGCGGCCAATCGGAAACAGGTCGCCGAGCAATCGATCGATGCCCTGTGCTTCGGAGTGTGGGGCGAACCGGGGGAAGAGGTGGTGCTGTGCCGAACCGGAGTCGATTCGGTCGAGGTGACGTGCCACGGAGGGGCGGCGGCGGTGGCACGGATAATAGAGGACGCGGCGGGCCGGGGATTCCGGAACGAGGCACAGAGTGTCGTCTTT
>JAYTFV010000539.1:0-2763 GCA_043734065.1 Planctomycetota bacterium | reverse complement strand
CGTCGGGTGGCGGGGTCAGGAGGCTTTGCGCATGGCCCCGACCAGGGTGGACATGCCACGGCGGAGTTTTCGATGTCGGAGCCAGCGACCGCGACCGAGGGCGAATGGCCAGTCACGTCGCCCCCGCCGGGGCCATCCGCAAAGCCTCCTGACCCCGCCACCCACCGCACAATGGCACTGACTTCAGGGGCTGAGGTCGGCGATTGTCGCCTTTTTCTCCGAAAAAGGACGCCCTTTTTCGGAGAAAAAGGCAACAAAGTCAGTGCCATTGACCCACCGCTACCGGGACAAGTCACGTTCAATGACCTTCTCTGGAGAAGTCGCATCGCGACTGCCGACTGTGTACAACCTCCTGTGTCCCGGCATGATCGTCTCATGTTCACAATCATTCCTCGTGAGGAACTCTCCATGCGTACCGCTTTCCGCTTGTGTCTGGCTGCTCTGCTCATCTCCCTCTGCTCATTGTCCGGCTTCTCGTTGGCCGAGGACAAAGTCATGCCCGAGAAGATCGGACTCTGGAATGGCCACGCGGCGCTCGGCGATGGCAAGGTGCAAGACACTGAGGTCTTCATCACCCTCCACCGCCCCGCGAAGCCCAACGGCACAGCTGTCGTGATCTGTCCCGGAGGAGGATACGGCGGTCTGGTCACGGGGGCCGAAGGACACGGCATTGCCGACTGGCTGAACGGGCACGGCGTGACGGGTGTGGTCCTGGAGTACCGGTTGCCAGCGGGGCGGCATGCGGTGCCACTGCTCGATGCCCAGCGCGCGATTCGCACGGTGCGGGCCAATGCCAAAGCCTGGAACATCGACCCCGCCCGTATCGGCATCATCGGCTTCTCCGCCGGTGGCCATCTCGCCTCCACAGCCGCCACACACTTCGATGCCGGAAAGCCCGATGCCACGGACGCTGTTGAGAAGGTCAGCTGCCGCCCGGACTTTGCAATCCTGATCTATCCGGTGATCACGATGGACGCGACCACTCACGCGGGATCGAGGAGCAATCTGCTCGGGAAAGACCCCTCCCCGGAACTGATCAAGCTGTACTCGAATGAGACGCAGGTGACCGACAAAACTCCGCCGACTTTCCTGGCTCACGCCCTGGACGACAAGGTCGTCGTGCCCGCCAACAGCCAATCGTTTTACGAAGCGTTGCAGGCTCACAAGGTGCCCAGTAAGTACCTCGAACTCCCCTCCGGCGGCCACGGCCTGAACGGGTACAAGGGGCCGATGTGGGACGCCTGGCAGACCGGTTCACTGGCCTGGCTCACGGAGTTGAAGCTGCTGTCCGAGGCGAAAACAGAGTGAACAGTGCCTCGGAGCCAATGGACTCAAGCTATACCTGAGCAGGGGGCGGACGCAATGGACGCAGCTCCCCGCGTTCTGGCGAACGCAGCTACCCCGGAGCTTCCACTTGGTGGACCGCTACTCCTGCACCATCTTGAGCCGCTCCTGGCGGTCGAACTCGACGAGGGCTTCGACCATTTCGTCGATCTCGCCCATCATGAATGCCTGCAGCTTATAAATCGACAAGTTAATACGGTGGTCGGTCACGCGGGCTTGGGGGAAGTTGTAGGTGCGGATCTTTTCGCTGCGGTCGCCCGAGCCGATGAGGGTCCGGCGGGCTGAGGCGCGGGCCTCGTTTTCCTGCTTCTGTTTCGCTTCGAACATGCGGCTGCGAAGGACGCGCATGGCGGAAGCTTTGTTCTTGTGCTGGCTCTTTTCGTCCTGGCACTTCACGACGATGCCGGTCGGGATGTGGGTGATGCGGACGGCGGATTCGGTCTTGTTGACCTTCTGTCCGCCGGGGCCGCCCGCGCGCATGGTGTCGATTTGGAGGTCTTCATCCTTGATGATGATTTCGACATCGGTCACTTCGGGCAGCACCGCGACCGTGGCGGCACTGGTGTGAATGCGGCCCTGCGATTCGGTGGCCGGGACGCGCTGCACGCGATGCCCGCCGCTCTCGAATTGCAATCGGTGATAGGCTCCTTCACCGGAAACGGAGAAGACGATTTCCTTGTACCCGCCCATTTCCCCTTCTGCGATGTCGATGATCTCGGTCTTCCAACCGCGCACGTCGATATATCGCAGGTACATGTTGTACAGATCGCCCGCGAACAGGGCGGCCTCATCGCCGCCGGTCCCGGCCCGGATTTCCATGATCAGGCCACCGCGCGAGATCGAATCGCCCGCCGTGACGAGGTCTTCGAGTTCGGCCTGATGCACCGTTTTCTTCGCGGTGAGTTCGTTGACCTCGGCCTGGGCGTACTCGCGGGTCTCGTCGTCGGTGGCCTCGTTCAGGAACTCCGTCGCCGCCTCAAGGTCTTGCTCCAGCTTCAGAAAACTCCGCACCGACTCCGCGATCTTGCGCAGCCCGCCGTACTCGCGCTGGACTTCGACAGACTTCGCCGGGTTGGCCAGAACCGCCGGGTCTTGAAGCTGGCGTTCGAGTTCTTCGAACCGATCGAGTTTGAGTTGCAGGCTGGGGTACATGAGGGGAGGGTTTATGGTTGATGGTTTATGGTTGATCGACAGAGGGAAAGCCCAGGGGTTGCAACCCCTGGGCTTTGACTGACGACTGACGACTGACGACTGACGACTGACGACTTCTGCCAAACGAACAACCCGCGCGGGCACCATGTCCCGGCGGGTCGATCGAATTTCAGAATGCAGTCAGCTACTTGCCGGGTTCGGCCTTCACGGGTTCGGTCTTGCCGGGTTCGCCCTTGGGGGCCATGCCGTACTTCTTCTGGAACTTTT
>JAYTFV010000538.1:0-1838 GCA_043734065.1 Planctomycetota bacterium | reverse complement strand
CACCAAATCCCCAAGGCCCAACGGGCCATGACCCGATTTCGCACGAAGGGCAACCATCATTGTCCAACGTCTTTGTCCTTCTCTTCAGCACCAAGTGTCTGGGACTCATCGGAGGGTGGGGGAGGGAGGGACTGACTACTGACTACTGACCACTCACCACTCACCACTCACCACTCACCACTCACCACTCACCACTCACCACTCACCTCACCCCCGATCCTTGAGGAACTCGCGCGTGATCGGGTGCCTCGGGGATTCGAAGATCGCCTGGGGCGTGCCCGACTCGATCACGCTCCCGCTGTGCAGGATATGCACGCGGTGAGCCGTCGTGCGGGCGAACCCCATCGCGTGCGTTACGATAATCATCGTCTGTCCGGAGTGAGCCAGGTCGGCGATCACGGCAGTCACCTCGGCTGTCATTTGCGGATCGAGGGCGCTGGTCGGTTCGTCGAACAGGATGGCTTCGGGACTCATGGCCAGGGCGCGGGCGATGGCGACTCGCTGTTGTTGTCCGCCGGAGAGCGAGGCGGGTCGTTCGTCACACTTCGCCAGCAGCCCGACGCGGTCGAGGAAGAGCTTCGCCTGCTCGATCGCCTTCTCGCGCGGCAGCTTCAGCACCTGCACCGGGGCTTCGATGACGTTCTGCAACACGCTCAAATGCGGGAAGAGATTGAACTGCTGAAACACCATCCCCACGATCCGTCGAATCCCAATCAGGGCCTGTTCCCGACCCGGATCGATGCCGCCGCGGAGCCGAAACTGGGCGACATCGATCGTCCCCGCGTCAAAGGTCTCCAACCCGTTGATCGTCCGCAGCAGCGTACTCTTGCCGCCTCCCGAGGGGCCGAGCAGAGCGCATACATCGCCCTTCTCGACGTGCAGATTCACGCCGTTCAGGACCGTGGTCGTGCCAAAGCGTTTGTGGACGTTGGTGAGCGTGATCATGCCGGGCTCGCTGCCAGTCCCTCGAACAGACGGCTGCCGACGCGGATCAGCGTGGCCCCCTCCTGGATCGCGACTTCGAAGTCGCCGCTCATGCCCATCGAGAGGTCTGGCAGGGACATGAAGGTTGGCGAACGCTGTCGTAACTCGTCCCTCAACTGCCTTAAGCTCGCAAACACCGGTTGAGCCGCTTCGGGGTCGTCGCTCAGCGGAGCCATTGTCATCAGCCCTCGCACTTCGAGGCCCGTGAGACTTGCCAGTTCGTCCCAATGCGCTCGCAGGTCTTCGACAGTGAACCCGTCCTTCGAGGCTTCCCCGGAGACGTTGACCTCGCACAAGATCGGCCGTGGGAGAGGCTTCCAGCCTGTCGTTTTCTCAGACGCAGGACCGGCGGAAGAATGACAGGCTGGAAGCCGATCCCACGCGGTCGCCTCCTCGGACATCCGCTCCGCCAGTCGTAGCGAATCGATCGAATGAATCAGCGCCGCTTGGTCCAGCATGCTCTTGACCTTGTTCCTCTGCAAATGCCCGATGAGGTGCCACTGCACCTGCGGCCAGCGCGATTGCCGTTCGACGAGCTGTTGCGGACGGTTCTCGCCGAACTGCGTCAGCCCCAGCAAGATCAGCCCCTCGATCCATTCCGTCTGGGCATATTTGGTGACGGCAATGAGTGACACGCTGTCGACGGGGCGGCTGGCGATGCGGCAGGCGTCCGCCATCCGCTGCCGGATAGCGTCCAGGTTTTCGCCAAGAGTCTGTAATAGGTGGCTCATGGGGCCATTGTAGCACGACGCTCCGCGTCGTGACTCACGACGCGGAGCGTCGTGCCAGTGCGTCTGCAAGTGTGTTCCATCAGCGGGGTGCAAGTCCCTGTCAGGAGGTTGGAGTTTGATCCT
>JAYTFV010000537.1:0-3150 GCA_043734065.1 Planctomycetota bacterium | reverse complement strand
AGAAAGTAACCAATGGCTATCAAGACCAAGTTCAGCCTGAAGGGAAATGAGAAGGATTCGTACCTCGAACTGATCCTTGTCTTTCCTTTGGCATCGGTTCGTACCGAGGATCATCTCGATGCAGCACAGAAGGTCATGGATCGACTTCTGGCCAAACCCGCTTTGGATAAAGGCGAGACACTGTATCTCGATGCCCTGAGCGATCTGGTGGCAACCTACGAAGATGACCATTATCCCATCAAACCCGCCTCCGATGCCGACATGCTGCGGCACTTGCTGGAAGCCAAGGAGGTCAGTCAAGCGGACCTACACCGGGAGACGGGTATTCCAAAATCCACGATCTCAGAGATTGTCGGAGGGAAGAAGCCGTTCAGTCGGCAGATCATTCGCAAGTTGGCTGACTACTTCAATGTCGATGTGAGTCTACTGACAGCGAACCTCTGATGGCCGTGCTCTTCCTGCAACTCCACTCCACTGTTGCTGGAGTCTCTGAGTTCCGTTGACTGCTTATCGCTCGTCAACGAGCCCGCCACACTCGACCGTTCCCCATGTCCATCGCCGTTAGCTTGCCATCGCGTCTACAACCGGTGTCGATGCAGACCAAGTGGCCGAGGCCGAGAATTTCGTCCTGTGGCGCATGACCAACAACCACCGTCTTGCCCGAGCAATGCGGCCCTGGAACGTGATCCCGCAGAGAACGCCATCGAAGCATCTCATCAGTCTGCTGATCGAAGGGCAACGTCGAGTCGTAATTGGCGTGGGTGAAGACATGTGTGTCGGTCTCGAAGTATGGGACGCACGATTTCTAAGAACTGGAAGTGCTCTCGGGGGATGAGGCTGATTCGGCCGGTATCCCCATAAGAGCCGAGAGCCGTGATCCCACCGATCTCCATCCAGTTCCGAAACACTGACCGGTTGCCTCTCGATTTCAACATCATTTCGTCGCGATTGCCGAGAATCGGAACGACACGGCACCACATCGACAAGTCAATCAACATGTCGAGAACGCCCTTGGAGTCGATCCCTCGATCAACGTAGTCGCCCAAGGGGATGATTGTGTCATCGGCTTGCGGTGCGACTTCTTGAAGAATCGTCATCAGTGTGTGCGAGCAGCCGTGAATGTCACCGATGGCGATGGTGCGGGGCATAGACTTTCGATTCAGTTGAAGGATTTGTGATGCTAACAAATCACTGCTGCAGAACATTGGGGATTGTTAGGGCATCGAGGCTCCCCCCTTCATTCAAGAACTCCTCTTGAGACGAGGAGTTTCTTAGCCGCTAAAGGCCCATCCGAATTAGTTCCTCCAACGCTGCTTGGTTCCGTTTGAGACGCTGAAGTTGGGTCGGGGCCGTGCCTCAGCCTCACGATGGCATCGTTCGACTTCCAAGCCAATCCGCCAACAGTGACGGTGGAGGCCGAAAGCGAAAAGTCTGGCCGTGGCGCAACGCTCCCGCTTCACCCGTTCGCAGCAGACAAGGGGGCGACATGGTTGAAGTCTCGACCGCAGTCATCCGCCACGCCAACGATCAAGCCGCCGGTCGAATCGCTGTGGCCCGGCACATGGTCCAAGAAAGCGGCTGAGATGTTCCGCCGCGACCTGGATAAAGCCCGGTCGATCTGGCTGGCCGAAGTCGAGAAGATCGCTGACGAACTCCAGCAGCGAACGGAGAGCTGTTTCCTCAAGCCAGTGAATGCCAACGGTGAGGTTGCCGACTTCCACGCTCTGCGGCATACGTTCATCACGATGTTGGCCAGTTCTGAAGTTCACCCCAAAGTCGCGCAGCAGTTGGCAAGGCATTCGACCATCACGCTGACGATGGATCGGTACTCTCACGCCAGACTGGTTGACCTGAACACGGCCGTCGAGAGCCTGCCCTCGCTCGCCAAACCGGAACTGACCGAAGCCGACACGCCCTCAAGACATGCCGCCATTTTGGTTGCACGCCGGGTTGCACTCGCCAGTGATTCTTCATGCAAATCGGTGAGGAGTGTTGATGAATCGTCGTCTTGCCTCACCCTATCCCATGAAACGGCAATTCCCCTACGAAACAGGGGAATGCGAACGGCTGCGAGCAGTTGATGACAGATGAGAAAACTACGCCCGGTTGGAGTCGAACCAACGACCTACGGATTAGAAATCCGTTGCTCTATCCAGCTGAGCTACGGGCGCTTGTGCGTGACACTTGTTGGCGATTGACACGCCTGATTAGCTCATCGTCCATCGCGGCTCAGAGTATCGAACCGCTTTTGACCTTTTGCAAGTTGTGTGGCCAAGGCCGCGGGAGATGATGGCAACTCGGACCTGAAATCCGCCTCAATGATGTGCTGCATGAACTTGGGCAGCGGGGAATCCGGTGTGTGAAGGCGGAACGGATAAGTCTGTTCGAGCATCGGTTCGCACGACGAAAACGTTGCCACCGTCGGGCACCGTTCCAAAGAACGACGCAGGCCGGAGCTACCGGCCTGCAAAATCAAATCAATCTCGTGATCAGGCTGATTGCGTCGTGATCAGGCACTGGCAGCTCCGGGACCGCCGACCATGCGTTGGATTTTCGCGCGGCGCGCGGCGCGAACACGGATGCGGCGACTGGTCTCGCTCGGCTTTTCGTAGAACTCGCGTCGTCTCATCTCTCGCTTGATACCGGAGTGTTCGACCAACTTCCGAAACCGCTTGACCGCATCGTTGACTGATTCGTTATCCCGCAACCGCAGCTTGACCACACAGTCCTCCCATCAGGATTACTCAAAGTTTTTGGGGCTGATTCCGCTGGCCAACCGGTTGCAACGCCGGACGCCTCCACAACGGACCGGGGATTCTAACGGGGGAGTCTGCGAGTGGGAAGCCCGCGAGGCGCCGGCCTTGTTTGCTGCGAAAACGCCGTGTCGTCCGGCCCTCCCACTCGACGCGAACCCCGTCCTTGAAACCGCAGCCTGATGACTTGTTCGACAACACGAATCGGGCTGCGTCGCTCCGTGGCATTCGTTCGCAAATCTGAGTCTAATCCTCGCCCGTTCGACTGGTCCTGCCGTTTCGACCGCCACGCGATTTGTTCAGGAGAGCCTACCCCATGACTGGCAATAACATTCACAGTGTCCTTCAGGAAACACGCAGCTTTCCGCCACCAGCCGACTTCACCCGGCAGGCAAAT
>JAYTFV010000536.1:0-3153 GCA_043734065.1 Planctomycetota bacterium | reverse complement strand
AGCTGGGGCGTGGCCGGTAGTGTGCCACACATCGAGAGTCAGTGAGCCGATCTTCAGTTTGTCCCCTTCGTCAATCGTCTTGTCGAACCGAATCTTGGGGAGGTCGATCGAGATCCCCTGCGCGGTGATCTCGGCATAGGTCATGATCCGCTCGCCTTCGGCGAGGAGCCCCGCCGCCTGCGGATGGCCGATCACTTGGGCTTGGGGCATGATCTCCTTGGCCCGTTTAAGGCCCTGGATGTGGTCCACATCCGCATGGGTGGCGATCAGATACTTGCACTGATTCAGAGGGAAATCCATATCCCGGATCAGGTGGATCATGTCATCGAGCGTGTCTTCATACCCGATATCGATCAGCATCCACTCCCCGGCATCATGCACCATATACACCGAACACCCCAGCCGCCGACGGGCCTGGAGGTTCATCTCGATCACGTGCGGGAAAACTTCGTGCCGAGGCAGCATGCGATGAGGTACTCTGAAGGGGCGTGGCGGGTCAAACAGACAGTCTACCCATTCTAACGGGCTGAGTGCCGACTCTCAAACAGCGCTCCTCTCGTGAGGCACGTTTCCGACATGCCCGTCGTCCCCCGTAGCTGCGTTCGCCAGAACGCGGGGGGCACAGGGATACGACGACTCCTTTCGAGAATAAGCCCCTGCGTACCCGGTCCGCGGAGTCCAGCATCCACCGCTGCGGTGATACTGACGAGGGCTGTGGCTCGTCCGTACTCAGACGGCCCACGACATTTGCGTTTCGCCCAAGCCGCATGTCTGTTCGCGGGAACTCAAACGGCCACATCGACCTGATCGACCTCCGTCGATGGCGCGGGAACCGGCTCACCGTGTTCTCGCAGCCCTTCAATATGAAATGCGATGGCCTCGCGAATTCGCTGGCGAGTCTCCTCGCGATCGGGCCCCGTCGCAATACATCCTGGCAAGTCTGGGACATAGGCCGACCAGTTCCGGTCGCCGCGCTCATAGATCACGGAATAACGCATCAC
This sequence comes from Planctomycetota bacterium, assembly GCA_043734065.1. Taxonomy (GTDB): domain Bacteria; phylum Planctomycetota; class Planctomycetia; order Planctomycetales; family Planctomycetaceae; genus TH-plancto1. The sequence goes on along the minus strand of JAYTFV010000536.1, from coordinate 2,152 downwards.
GGATGATCCTCGATTCCTGCGTGCCGTTGGACGCTCTTGAGCGTCTTGGGATGAACATCATCCTTGGGGTGTCCCGAAACAGTCACTGTTCCCGACTTGGTTCCGTGGCGAAGTTGCCGATGACGACCCCGTGTCCGGACGACTTCCCATCCGTCATGTTCCAACAACTTGATGAGATCCCGGACAGTCGTTCTATCATGTCCCGCTGGAACAATGGGTGACAGCCGAAGTCGTGCGGGCTGAGTCTTCGTAAAGAGTATCCGGGCAGATGTCCTGCTCATGGGGCCAAACGACCGTTCCGTGTCCCACAGTCGCACGCCGAAAGTAACGGATGTCCTCCAGTTCTTGGAAGACTCCGAATGTTAGCAGGGGGCGACAGTCATAGAGGCCGACTTCACCGTTCGTGAACGTCAGCTGAAGTTGGTAGTCGTCTGCGGGAACGACAGCCTGGACTCGGGGGTTCATGGTTACCTCAGCGGCTCGATCTTGAACGGATGCTGCCCGTTGACGGCCAACTCCCAATCGGCCATCAGGTCATCCTGATGAATCTCGACCCACGCCAGCACTATCTTGAGTTTACCGGGAGGCAGTGCCTCGTCCAAGACCTCCCCCTCCGGGATCGAAATCACCGCTTCATCCAGGCAGGTCATGTCGTTCGTTGTGGTTCAACGAGTCATTCAATGGCGGTCGAGACACAACTCGCTCCACATCGCGTCCGTCATCACGAACGGTGTATGCGGAATGCAGGACAGATCGAACCGCGACAGCAACTCCGCGATCGACACCGGACGGGAGTCGGCCTGCCAGCCGCAGGACCAGGCGAGTCGTCCCAGCAGTCGCTCGGGCGGGATGCCCTGCTCGCGCAAGACCGAAATCCGCGTGTCCCCGTGGCGTTTGGCCAACCGCCGACCGTCGGTGCCGACGACCAAGGGGACGTGGACGAACTGCGGGGCGGACCAGTGAAATGCCTCGTAGAGTTCCTGCTGGCGGAAAGCACTGGGCAGCAGATCGTCACCGCGGCAGACTTCGGTGACACCCATCGCGTGATCGTCGACCACGACAGCCAATTGGTAGGCCGGGGTGCCGTCCTTCTTGCCGATCACGACGTCGCCGAGTTCCTTCTCCGGGCAGCAGCTTACCGGACCGGCGAAAAGGTCGACGATCTCGTGAGTCTGATCGGAGACGCGAAACCGCCAGGCGTATTCGGTGCTGAGCGAGTCGGCGTCCAGCGGCGTGCGGTACGAGCAGGTGCCGGGGTAGAGCGGCCCCTCCTGCCCGAGGTGCGGAGCGCTGGCAGCCTCGGCAATGTCGGTGCGGGTGCAGGTACACGGGTAGATCCGGTTCGCAAGTTTCAGTTGTTCCAGGGCCTCGGCATACAGAGCGACGCGCTGGGTCTGAACATACGGAGCGTGCGGGCCGCCGACATCCGGCCCCTCGTCCCAGTCGAGCCCCAACCACCGCAGATCGTCGATGGCTTGCTGCGCTGCCCACGATTTCACGCGCGGGGAATCGATGTCCTCAATCCGCAGAATCACCCGCCCCCCGCGCGACCGCAGCGACAACCACGCGATCAAGTACGTCCGCGCGTTCCCGATGTGCTGCGCCCCGGTGGGTGAGGGAGCGAGACGACCAACTAGGCGGGGAGGGGATACGATCACGGTGAGGTCTGCGCGGGGCCAACTGCCGGGACTGGTGCGGTCGCCGGGCCAGTGACCTTGAGGTGAATCCCCTGCGGATCCTCCGTGAACCCTAGTTGCACCTGCTGCAGCGCCGCATCCAGGATGCCACGAATCGTCGTCTGCTGAAGTTCGAGCGTCACCGGCTGATCGAGACGCGGATTGTCTTGGACCTTTGACGTGTCGATCGGCAGGGCGGACATCTCGACGATCTGCCTGAGCACCACCCTGAGCGGAAGCGGAGTCTTGACCTCGAACCGCGTCACGCTGACCGCCAGTCCCCGCTGGGTATCGTAACCGACCCGCTCGGGGGCCAGTTCGACTGTGATCGGCTGATCGGCGGGACCAGGTGCCCGCGGTGTGACCTCGGCCATGTTCGGCTGAGGCACTGGCGTGATCGGGTTGGATGGTTCCCCTGGCACCTGGGCATCCAGCGGCAACCCATCGGCCATCGCGGCCATGCGCCGCATCAACTT
>JAYTFV010000535.1:0-5587 GCA_043734065.1 Planctomycetota bacterium | reverse complement strand
CGAGGCTCCTGCCGAGCCGCTGGTGGCAAACAACGTCCACCCTCGCTCGCGGCTCGGCAGGAGCCTCGCCCTCCCGCCGCCTCGCCCTCCCAGAGGAGTTGAACATGGTCACAGTGCGATCCTATCGCGAGGAGGACGGCCCGGCCTTACTCGCCCTGTTCCGGGACACCATCCGCCGGGTGAACGCGAGAGATTACTCACCCGAGCAAATCCGTGCGTGGGCCTCCGATGAGATCGAGGTCGCGCAGTGGACTGCCCGGTTTGAGGGACGGTTTGCCGTCGTGGCCGAAATGGAGACACAGCCGGTCGGGTTCGCGGAACTGGAACCCAGCGGACACCTCGACCGGTTCTTCGTCTCTGCCGACCAGCAGCGGCGTGGCATTGGAGCCCGGATGCTGAAAGCTGTGGTCGCCGAAGCTCGGCGGCTGGGGATCGAGCGTCTGTTCACCGAAGCCAGTCTCACCGCCCGCCCGTTCTTCGAGGCTCAGGGATTCCGCACGTTGGCCTCACAAGTCGTCATAAGTCGGGGGGCAGAGTTCGTGAACTACCGGATGGAGTACAGGCTCGGGTAGGGGCTTTGTAGCTGCACTCGCCAGAGTGCGGGCACCCGCGTGCTGGCGAACGCAGCTACCTTCATGATACTCGCAACATCCCCGCAGGGGTCTGCTCTGCGAGGTCGGCGATCATGTCCCGCGTGGCCTGCTCGACGGCCATCTCCCAATCCTTGGCCGCAAACCGATCACGGTATTCCGGTCGACTGGCCGCGAACAGGATGCCGCGTGAGCTGTTCACCAACGCCCCCGTCCCATCGGCATGAAACGCACTCGCCACATCCGCCGATGTGCCGCCCTGACTCCCATAGCCGGGGATCAACAGCGGCACATGTGGCATCAGTTTCCTCAGTTGGGCCAGCTGTTCGGGGTGCGTCGCCCCCACGACGGCACCGATGCAGCCATCGTGCTCGGCTGTCGTGGTGGTGCCTTGGGCGAGTTGCTCGACGACCTCGGCCAGGCACTCGCTGACCGATTTCCCATCGGTGAGCCGGTCCTGCAACAGCCCCGAGCCGGGGTTGCTGGTCTTCACCAGGATGTACAACCCGGCGTTTCTCGCCTTCGCCGCCTTCACGAACGGGTCGAGCGTATCGCGCCCCAGAAACGGGTTGATCGTCAAGGCATCCGAGGGCCACGCAGCCGCCTCGGGATCGTCGCCAGCCAGCCAGGCTGCGGCGTAGCCTTCGGCGGTCGACCCGATGTCGCCGCGTTTGGCATCGGCGATAACGATCAACCCTCGTCGGCGGGCGTGCCGCATGACGGTGTTGAGAGCCTCCATCCCGTCCGGCCCGCACTCCTCAAAAAAGGCCACCTGCGGCTTCACCGCCGGGACGAGCGGCGCGACGACATCGATCACGCGAACGCAGAACTCCTCGTAAGCGGTCGCCATTTGCAATCGCCGGTCCGGCGACGCTTGCCGCGCCCGCTCCACAATTTCAGCAGGCAATTGATCCATCCGCGGATCCAGCCCGACCAGGGCCGGAGTCTGCTTGGCCCGGATCGCCGCGTTCAGTCGTTCGATGTAGTTCGCCATGCGGCGGATTGTGACACAGGGAACCGGGAATGTGAACAAACCGGGGGCACCCAGCGCGGTTCGCTGCCAGAAGTTATCAACGGACAGCGGTCAGCGGTCAGCCAGAGATTTCATGGGACAACGACTCTTTCCCCCGATGAGGGAGCGGCTTCCCAGGTGTTAAAACACTGGGATTTCAGGTCGGAAGAGTAGGAAGTCCCTGGGTTTCACACCTTGGAAGCCCTGCCCCTTCAGGGGCGAGACGCTGACGATTGGGACGCACACGGTTGACAGGCTGGAAGCCTATCCCACGCTCTGTTTTCTCGGTCTGCTCGCCGGTCTACTTCTGAACAGTCGCCTGTCCCTTCAGACCCGTGATGTAGTCCAGAGAGACATTCAACAACTCATCGTTGTAGTAGTTCTTGGGGAAGATTTCCTCGGGCTTCTTCTTCTCTTCGACATCGCCGGTCTGCTTCTTTTCTTCGTCGGCGATGGCCTTGTCGGTTTCGCGTTCGGCCCGGAGGACCGATTCCTGGAGCGAGATCTCCTTGCGGGTCTTGCGTTCGATGAACCGCTGGATGCCCTGCTCGATCTTTTTGAAGTCCTCGTTGGCCGTCATGCGGGTTTCACTGTTCTTCTGCAAGGTCGCCACCAGTTCGGAGGAGTCCAGCTTGCCGGGGTTGTACCGGGCACTGCGAATCTGGTCGAAGGGCAGGGCGTTGTCGAGTCCCGCTTCCCCCTCATCCAGGTGGTCGAGAATCGACGGCAACACCACATCCGACCGCACGCCCCGGTTCTGCGTACTGTCGCCGTTGACGCGGTAGAACTGCTGGATTGTCAGCTTCAGCCGCCCCAGATCGGCTCCCCCCCCGAACGCCCGGAACCCCTGGCGGGCGGAGACGGGCATCAGGTTTTGCACGGTGCCCTTGCCGTGAGTCGTCGTGTCGCCGATCACGATCCCTCGGTGATAGTCCTTAATGACTCCGGCAAAAATCTCCGAGGCCGAGGCCGACATGCGGTTGCAGATCACCACCAGCGGACCGGTATACAACGCTCCCGGGATATCGTCATCGAGTTCCTTGACCCGACCCGTGGGATCCTTGACCTGCACGACGGGGCCTTGATCGATGAAGTGCCCGGAGATTTCGATGGCTTCCGAAAGCGCTCCACCGCCATTCCCCCGCAGGTCCATCACCACGGCATCTACACCGCCCTGATCGCGGAACTGATTCAGAATCTTCTCGACATCGACCGCAGCACTCTTCTCGTCCTCCGCCTCGGTGGCCCCGAAATTCCGATAGAACGATGGCAGGCTGATGATGCCGATTTTCCCCGGGCGTCCCAGCCGGTCCTTCGTCTCGATGATCTCGCCCTTGGCCTCGGATTCGGTGAGGGCCACCTTGTCGCGTGTCAATTCGTAGACCACAGTCTCGCCCGACAGAGCAGTCAGCACGCGCAGGCGAACCTTCGTCCCCTTCTTACCGCGAATTTTGCGAACGACTTCGTTCAGCTTCGTCTCGAAGACATCTTCGATCTCCCCGGTTTCCTGGCCGACACCGGTGATCTTGTCCTTGGCCTTCAGTCGACCATCCTTGCCCGCCGGTCCACCGGGCATGACTTCATTGACGATCGTGTAGCCGTCCTCCGACCGCAGCGAAGCTCCGATGCCATCCAGGCTCAGACGCATCATAATGTCAAATTCCTCGGCACTCTCCGGAGACATGTATGTCGAGTGCGGGTCGAAGCACGTGGTGAGCGCGGTCAGGTAGAACTCCAGAATCTCGCTCTGCTTCATCTGCTCGATGTTCCGCTGCACCGTGCGATAGCGGCTGTGCAGACGCTTCTGACCCTCGGCGTCGGTCTCGTTGTCGAGCCGGAACTGAATCAGGTCGTACTTGATCCGCTTTCGCCAGCGTTCGTCGACCTCAGCCTGCGTCCGCGCCCACGGCTGCTCATCCCCCTTGATGACCATCGTCTCATCCACGGTGTAGTCCTGGGGGGTATCAATCAGCGTATGCGCCTTCGTCAGCTGGACCACCAGCCGCTCCTTGTACCGCTTGAAGACATCGTACCCGAACTGCACATCGCCGATCTTCAGGGAGTCATCCAGCGTCAGCCGGAACTTGGAGAACTCGTCGATATCCGACTGCTGGAAATAGAGCTTGGCCGGGTCGAGGTCTTTCAGGAACGAATCGAGCAGCATGCTGGAGATGCGGTCGTCGACCCCCTTGCGGCTCACATGGAACTGCGGAATCATCTGCACGACGAGCTTCGTCGTCTCCGCATCAGGGCCCGCCGGAACAGGAGCTGGCCAGGCCAACACTCCGAGTCCAATAACGCCGAGCAGCAGTGCCGCCCGAGCCCAACGCGAAGTGTTCTGAGCCATGTGATCCAGTCCCTGGTCGTGCGAGGTGGGGGAAATCCGCGCGGAATATACCGCTCCCACAGATGTGTGAACATTGATCGTATGCAATCGGGGCAAACGTCTCAAGGTGCAGTTGGGAAAGGAAGTTTTCAGTGGTCAGTTTTCAGTGGTCAGTCCCAGGGGGCAAGTGCGGACACTTCTCGGACGACTACCGATTTCAGGTGCATCGACCGACGGGCTCGTCCATGCGAAGACTGGGGAGTCGTGGGAGGCGTCCTTGGGAGGCGAACCCCCACATCGAGCGTGGACGAGGCAGTAGCCACGTTTCGCCAGAACGTGGGCGAACTGGCTCGCGGGCCCGCCCTCTGGTGAGGGACAGCTACGGCTCACTCTGGGCCGCGTGAGGGATATCACTTGTCAGGTGGCTGCACTCGCCAGTGTGCGGACTCCCCGCGTTCTGGCGAACGCAGCGACCCCTCACCTTCGACAGGCTGGAAGCCTATCCCACGGACATCACCGGCTCGCCGATCGTCCAGCGGGCCCCTTCGCGGAGGACGCGGCGGTAGAGGGTGTCGCGCTCGACCGGTTCGCGACCCGCCTCGCGGATCATGCGGAGCAACTGCTCCACCGGCAGGCCCTCGGGGGTCTTGGCTCCGGCGTCGTGGTAGATCAGCTCGTGGACGACGGTGCCGTCGATGTCATCCGCTCCGAAGCCGAGGGCCACCTGGGCGATCTGCTCGCCGAGCATGATCCAGTACGCCTTGATATGGTCGAAGTTGTCGAGCATCAGCCGCGAGATGGCGATCATCCGCAGGTCCATATTCCCCGTCGGCTTGGGGAGATACGCCATCCCGGTGTTCTCGGGATGAAAGGCCAGCGGGATGCATGTCTGGAACCCGCCGGTCTCGTCCTGCAAGGCCCGCAACTGGCACAAATGATCGATGCGGTGCTTCGCCTGCTCCACATGACCGTAGAGCATCGTGGCGTTCGATCGCAGGCCAAGTTCATGAGCGGCCCGGTGGATGTCGATCCAACTCGTCGAGTCGGCCTTGTGTTCGCAGATCTGCTCGCGGACCGATTGGTCAAAAATCTCCGCCCCGCCGCCCGGCAGGCTCCCCAACCCGGCATCGCGCATCTGCTCCAGCACCCACGTGTACGGCTGCTTCGTGAGGTGGGCGAACCAGTTGATCTCAACGGCTGTCCAGGCCTTGATATGGATCTCGGGCCACGTCTCGTGAATCACCCGCACGAGGTTCACGTACCACTCGAACTTCTTGAGGTGGTGCAGGCCGCCGACGACATGGATCTCGGTGGCCCCGCTGGCCTTCGCTTCCAGCACGCGCTCTCGAACCATGTCATCGGAGAAGACGTACGACTTGTCCGACTTGAGGTCCGACCGGAAGGCACAGAACGTACAGCGGTAGACGCAGACGTTCGTCGGGTTCAGGTGGATATTCGTGTTGTAGTACGCGAAATTCCCGTTCTTCCGCTCGCGGACCACGTTGGCCAGTTGCCCGAGCGTGAGGGTCTCGACGTGTTCTTCGAGAAACAGGCCGTCCTCAAAGGAGAGCCGTTCTTCGGCGTAGACCTTGTCTTCGATCGATCGCAGTGTGGAGCTGGACATGCTGACTCAGACGATGTGGCGGTGGTGGCTGAGGG
>JAYTFV010000534.1:0-12758 GCA_043734065.1 Planctomycetota bacterium | reverse complement strand
CGCCACGGGCAGCTATGACGGCGAAGTCCGCATCTGGAACACCGAGGACGGGGCGAGCTTGAAGAACTGGTTCGCCGCTCCGGGGTACGCACCGCAGGCTTCGAAGTAGGGACTGACTTCGTGGCAACCGCGGGTGCATTCGCCCAATGGCGGTACGATTCCGGCCCCCTCTCCCTCGCGAGCGACATGGCCAAACTGATCGAAGTGTTGCGGGGGAGAGGGAGCAGAGAGGAAGACGTATCGCCCATTGGCAAATGCACCCTCATGCTCAGACGCCTTGCATTGCAGATGCAACCCCTTTCGCGACAGGTTAAACTTCACTGATGTATCTCGATGGAGAAACCATTGAGATCTCCAACCTGGGGAAGTCGACCTGCCATGCCAAAGTTCTTCCGTCTTCGCTGGCTCGTCTTGTCTGTCTTGGGCGGCGTACAGTCGTTGTCGGGTCCGCTGCGGGCTGCGGAGCCGGTCGACTTCAACCGCGACATCCGGTCGGTGCTGGCGAACACTTGCTTCAAGTGTCATGGTCCCGATGACGCCGAGCGGCAAGCCGATTTGCGATTTGATACGCGCGAGGGGGCGCTGGCTGATCTCGATGGCCACGCGGCTATCGTCCCGGGGAAGCCGGACGACAGCGAGATCCTCAAACGCATCACGAGTCTCGATCCCAAGGAGATGATGCCGCCGCCGGGAGCCGGACGGCGAATCACTCCGCAGGAGGTCGAACTCATCCGGCGGTGGATCGCCGAGGGGGCCCACTACTCCGTCCACTGGGCCTATCAATCGCCGAGGAAAGCCGCCCCGCCGCAGACGCCCGAGTTCGCCGAGTTCGCGAAGACCGATATCGATCGCTTCGTGGCCGCCAAGCTCAAACAACACAGCCTCGCCCCCTCGGAAGAGGCCGACCGCGCGACGCTGATCCGTCGCGTCTCCCTCGACCTGACGGGACTGCCTCCGACGGAGGAAGAGGTCGCGGCATTCCTGGCCGACAAGACCGACGGAGCCTACGAACGCCTCGTTGATCGGCTGCTGAAGAAGCCCGCGTTCGGCGAACACTGGGCGAGGTTGTGGCTCGATCTGGCCCGCTATGCCGACTCGTCCGGGTACGCGGATGACCCGGTGCGGACGATCTGGGGCTATCGCGATTATGTGGTCCGCTCGTTCAACGCCAACAAGCCGTTTGACCAGTTCACCATCGAGCAGATCGCGGGCGACCTGCTCCCCAACGCGACCGAAGAACAGATCATCGCCACAGCCTTTCATCGCAACACGCTGACCAACAACGAGGGCGGCACCACCGATGAAGAGTTCCGCAACGTCGCGGTCGTCGATCGCGTCAACACCACCTTGGCCGTCTGGATGGCGACGACCATCAGCTGTGCCCAGTGCCATACCCACAAGTACGACCCCATCACGCAGAAGGAATTCTTCGAGGTCTTCGCCATTCTCAACAACACAGCGGATGCCGACCGGGGCGACGACTCGCCGCGACTGGAGCTGTACTCTGATGAGCAGAAGACCAACAAGGCGGCGTGGCAGACGGAGCTGGCCTCGGTGGAGCAGATGCTGAAGACTCCGACGCCGGAACTGGTCGAGTCGCTAGCGAAGTTCGACCGCGACTACCCGCGCGACCTGCCGTGGGTGGGGCTGAAGCCCGACTCGGCGAAGAGCCTCAACGGAGCGGAGTTGACCATCGGCGACGACCAGTCGGTCCTGGTCAAGAACCCGCCGAAGACCGACACGACGACGCTCCTACTCCCGGCACCGGCGGGTCCGCTGTCGGCTCTGCGAATTGAGGCCCTCCCCGACCCGTCGCTCCCCGGCAATGGTCCCGGCCACGCGGGCGGGAACTTCGTGGTGACGCATGTCTCAGCCACCATCGTCCCGAAAGACGATCAGCGGCCGCGCGGGCGATATGTCCGCGTCGAGTCACCGGGGAAGGGACGGTATCTCCATCTGGCCGAGGTCCAGGTCTTCAGCGGAGCCGACAATGTGGCACTGAAGGGCCAGGCCACGCAGATCAGCACCGACTTCGAAGGCAAGGCCGAACTGGCCAATGACGGCAACACCAACGGCCAATTCTTCGAGGGGAAATCGGTCTCGCACACCGCCACAGCCGACGATCCGTGGTGGGAGGTCGATCTGCTCACGCTCGTCCCCGTCGACAAGGTGGTTCTCTGGAATCGCACCGATGGCGCGGGCGAGCGCCTCGCCAACTCGCGCATCGTGCTGCTCGATGAGAACCGCAAACCGGTCTGGGAGCAAGCCATCATTGAAGCCCCCAAGGTCAGCCAGGAGTACGCTGCCAGTGCCGCCGTGGGACTCAAGTTCTCAGCAGCAGTCGCGGACTATACCCAGCCGAATTTCGCTCCGGACCAAGTGCTGACCGCGAAGTCCGACCCGAACAAAGGCTGGGCCATCGGCGGCTCACTGGGCCAGCCGCACTGGCTCGTGCTGGTTCCCGAGGCCGCGACTGAGATCCCGGCTGGCAGCCAGATTCAACTGGTGATCGAGCAACAGTCGAAGAGCGAGAGCCACCTGCTCGGCAAGTTCCGCATCTCGACCTCCAGCTCCCCGCGCGCGGTGGAAGTGGCCCGCACGCCAACCAATATCCGCGACATCCTCGCCGTCGCCGCCGAGAAGCGGACAACCGAGCAGACGGCGGCCTTGCAGACATGGTACTTCGCGAACCTGGCTCCGGAACTGGCTACCTCCCGCGAACGAAAGGCCAAGCTGACCACGGACCTCGCCAACCTCAAGCCCGAGACCAGCGTGCCGGTGTGTACGGAGCTGACCGGGAATGCTCGCCGGAAGTCAAAGCTGCAACATCGCGGCAACTATCTGGACCTCGGCGACGAGGTCACCGAAGGAGTGCCCGCCGCGTTCCTGCCGCCGGGGGCCGAGATGCCGAAGGACCGCCGGGCCCTCGCCAAGTGGCTGGTCAGCCGCGACAACCCGCTGACCGCCCGCGTGCTGGTCAACCGGTTTTGGGAAGCTCTGTTCGGTCAGGGGATCGTTGTCACCAGCGAAGACTTCGGCACGCAAGGCGACCTCCCCACACATCCCGAGCTGCTCGACTGGCTGGCGGTCAACTTGATGGATTCGCACTGGGACATGCAGCGGCTGCTCAAGCAACTCGTGATGTCAGCGACCTATCGTCAGTCGTCGAAGGTGACGCCCGCCCAACTCGACGCCGACCCGGACAACCGCTGGCTGGCCCGCGGGCCGCGGTTCCGCATGTCCGCCGAGATGATCCGCGACCAGTCGCTGGCTCTCAGCGGCCTGCTGAGTTCGAAAATGTACGGTCCCCCCGTCCGCCCGCCCCAGCCGAAGCTCGGCCTTAGTGCTGCGTTCGGCAGCTCCACCGATTGGGAGACGAGCATGGGCGAGGACCGCTACCGCCGGGCCTTGTACACGCAGTTCCGTCGCTCGAACCCCTACCCGTCGATGGCCGCGTTCGATGCCCCCAACCGCGAGGTCTGCACCGTGCGCCGCATCCGCACGAACACCCCGCTGCAAGCCCTCGTGACGATGAATGACCCCGTGCATCTGGAGGCAGCCCAGGCCCTCTCGCGACAGGTCGTGAAGTGGGACGGGAGCATCTCCGAGCGCGCCGCCCGCCTGTTCCGTCACTGCACCGCCCGCGAGCCAGAACCCGCTGAATTGGCCCGGCTGGCACAACTCCACGAAACCGTCCGCACCCGCGCTGCGGCGAACCTGGAGTCGGCGAAGCTGCTCGCCAGCGACCCGCTGGGGCCGGTCCCGGAGGGTCTGGACCCGGTGGACCTCGCCGCCTGGACCGTGGTGGGGAATGTCATCCTGAACCTGGACGAGATGCTGATGAAGCGGTGAGGTCGACCTGCGAAATCTGCCTGACATGAAGAGATTTGGGTTGGGGTTTTCTTCTGCAGGCCCTCACTGGTGTAGAATTCACCCGAGGTGCTTTCCGGAAACGGAGTCCAGTTCCTGAAGGAGTTCCGATGAACGAGTTGAAAGTCATCGAGCGCGTTGCCCCGCTCACCTCCCCCGAGGAGCCTGATGTGGCCGCTCGTCTTGAAGAATTGCGTTTACTCAGGCTGGTTGGTTGGATGGAGCCGGAAAGGCACTCTCGTCGGAGGGACTCGATTGGTACTCATCGGCGTTTGAAGCGGAGTACCCCCCCGATGTGCAACGGCCCTATCTGTACCCCACTCCCGGGGGAAACCTACTGGCCGAGTGGTCACTGGGTGACAACGCGTGTTCTCTGGAATTCGATTTGACCTCTCGACAAGCGGAGCTTCACAACTTGAACCTGAAATCGAACGAGGAATTGACCAAGTCACTCAATCTGGACCAGCCAGAGCGTTGGCAAGAGTTGGAGAGCTTGCTGCAGACATTCGGAAGATAAGGCCAGGGCCAATTCGTGAACGACAACACGCTGTTGCTGCGTCAGATTCATCCCAGTTTCATTCAAAATGGACGAGTGACCTCGCAGGCTTTCACGCCCACCCCGAAAGACAATCACCAACTATCCACATATGACGGTGACCAGATCTCGGCGGCGGCGGCCTATGACCACTACACGAGTCAACTCCAATGCCGATCCATTCGCGTCTATGCGGTGCAAGTGGCTGAGTGCCGGGAACTCCGACGGGAAGTGCAGGCCGATCCGGAGCCGTACCTCGAGCATGTTGTGATCGATTTCGGGGAACGAACAGTTAACGCCAACAAGACGGTGGGTAAGGCGTTACGAGAGAAGGCGGTGGTCCGAGGGTGGCTGTACCTCGCAGGACACTGAATGAGTGGGGTACGACTGGCCGGATGGCGGCTTGCCGTTGGAGTTCAGCCTTCGGGCTGCTCCGGGGCAGCCTCATGGCTGAACTCCAACGCTGCACGGCGTTGGTGACGCACGCACCAGGCCCTCCGGTTCCCCGGCTCGAGCCTCAATACCGTTGCGGGCGAGGCCCGAGTAGACTCACCGCCTGCGGCGACCGGGACACCGGTCCGAGAAAAACTCTGCCCATGATGGTCAACTCATGAACTCTGCAACCCCCTCGGAGGCTGGCTGGCTCGCGCGTTGGAGGCATTGGCCGCTGTATGGGCGGATCCTGGGTGCGCTGGTCATTGGAGTGATCCTGGGAGTGGTCCTTGGCCCGCGGGCCATTGTCTTTGAGTTGCCCGCGAAGATCATTCTCCAGCTCTTGGGCGCACTGGCTCCTCCGCTGATTCTGATCGCGGTCACGCATGTCCTGATGACGACCGAAATCACGGGGAAGACAGCCCTGCGACTCGGCGGATTGTTGCTGCTGAACACCGTCGTGGCGATCTGCATCGGGCTGTTCGTGGCGAATACCGTGAAGCCGGGAATGTGGTCCGCTCAGAAGCCGCCCGCCGCCAAGGTCAAAGAGGAGTCGCAGGGCCCGTCCCCGGTTCAACTGGTCGTCGACAACATCCCCAAGAGTCTGCTCGGTCCGCTGGGGGACAAGTCGAACGTGATCGGCGTGATTCTGATTGCGGTGGCGTTCGGTCTGGCCTTGCGGGGACAGAAGGACCGTCCGATCCACAATGTGCAGGACATCGTCGAGGTCGCCTACCAGGCGCTGATCGCGGTGCTGCATTGGATCATCGATTTCGTCCCGATCGGGGTGCTGTCGATTGTGGCCAAGGTGGTCGGCACCGAGGGGTTTGGCCCCTTTGCCGCGATGGGAGCCTTCATCGTGGCTGTGCTATTGGCCTTGGCGCTGCAGGCGTCGTGGTACTTGCTGCGCATCCGATTCTTCTCGTGGTGCCGGCCGCTGGACGTGCTGCGCGGGATGAGCGACGCACTGACGATGGCCTTCTCGACCGGCAGTTCGACCGCCACGATGCCGGTGACGTATGCCTGCCTCAAGGAGAAGGTCGGCATCCGCGAGGAGTCGGCCAGCCTCGGCGCGCTCGTGGGGGCCAACTTCAACAACGACGGCACCGCCCTCTACGAGGCCATGTCCGCCCTCTTCGTCGCCCAGATGCTCGGGATGCACCTGAGCTTCGAGGCCCAACTGCTCGTCGTCCTGACCTCGATCGTGGCCTCCGTCGGAGCAGCGGGCATCCCCGAGGCTGGGCTGGTCACGATGACGCTCGTCTTCACCGCGGTGAAGTTGCCGACGGAGTACATCGCCCTGCTGCTGACGGTCGACTGGTTCCTGGACCGCTGCCGAACGGCAATCAACGTGCTGGGGGATGTGAACGTGAGCTGCCTGCTGGATGGGCGAGTGAAGCCAGAGGTGACTTCGGAGTCGGTCACGAGTGAATAAACCAAGAGTGAATAACTTCGGGGAGTGCGATGCACATCTGCAGTCGACGCCTTCTCGTTAACGGAACGCAGGGATGTCCACCGGCAGACCGACTCGCATGAAGAAGCGGGCGAAGGCCTGCGAGAGGTGTTCGCGGTAGGGCGGCAACAAACGCACCCGACGTTGTTGCGTCAGGATTCGATTGCCAAGGAACGTCAGCGGCAGCGCCGAGATGCGGCGGAAATCGACGACACGGACTTCCGAAACGCGGGGCTCGATGAACTCGTTCGAGGCCAGCAAATGAACACCGGGAAGATTGCATCGGCGAGCGTCTTCCAGTCCCCGGTTCGTGGCCAAGTGGCCATTGAGTTCGGATTGCCTCCACACAGCGGCCATCAGGACTTCACTGACCTTCTCCCGACCGAGGACCAAGTCGCACGACTGAGACAACACGATCAAGTCTCGCTCTTCCCATTACAGCTTCCAGCGGCCATCGACCGTCTCCGTATCTGTCGCGACAGCGACGGGGCAACTCTCGATGATGTCGCCCTGCTCCAGATTGTTCCCCTCCACGATGTCGTACCACGGATACCGCTTGGTCATGTCACTCACGAGGCGTTCCTCATGCGAGGATCGTTCAGCGGAATCGGACGCCCGCGTCCGATAAACTCAGCATCCGCTTCCACAGTCCCGGACGGGCGCTCGGGTTTGATCTCGATGGAAAAATCCCAGTCGAGAATTTCTGGACTCTCGTCAGGGAAATCTGGATCAGCGCCCTGCTGTGCCTGTGAGTTTTCCGTCGAAGCGTTGGCTTTCGTGTGACTCTGTTCTTCCACCACTCGACTCCTGAGATCAACACCACCAAGCCAGCGCACGACTCGCCGGTTCATGGGCCTCCTCTGCCATGCACGCAGGTGACTTGTATGAATTCCGGGAGAGTTGAGTCAATCCGAATGCGTGTTTTGCAAAACGCCCAGCTGGGACAGAGGGACCGCCCAGACGCTTTCAGAGAGGCGACGTGAGCCGCGAATTCATGCGAGGCGAACCCAGGGGTTGACGCCGCCCCTCTCGCCTCACATGTACCTCACCCGGCTCCAGTCCTTCGCCAAATCGACCAGAATCTTCAGCGACTGCGGATTGACGGCTGTCGCGGCGATGCCGGGGAGGCGGAGCATGTCGGCTCGTTCGTCCATCCAGGTCTCGCGGAAGTGGACCGGTTGGCCGTTGTGGACCCAGACCGATTGACCTCCGAGTGCCCTCGCGATATGCAGGGCCACGGGGTAGTCATAGATGTTAGGCGTATGAATCAGCGAGCCGCCGAACTCGCCGCTGGCCAGCAGCGGATAGATGCTGCCCGGCATGTCATCCGGGGCGACTCCGCACAGACCGGCGGCGGTGACGGCTTGGGAGCGTTCGCGGTCGGCCTGCTGGAACCCGATGAGGTAGATGTTCTTCGAGTCGGGCCGGCTCTTCGGACAAATTGCGGGCATGTTCGTGAGCCAGGCGACCGGCGGGAGGCGGGGGTTGTCGGGGCCGGTCTTGACGGTCTGGCCGTAGACCTCGGTCCAGTTCCCCTGGTCGCCCATCTCGGGAGCGTAGACCAGCGAGTAGAGGACATCGGTCTTCGTCCGCAGGTGCAGCATCACCGCGTAGCCGTTGCCGGTTCGCTCGCTGAAATACTTGGTGCCGTCGATGGGGTCGAGGGCGATCGTGTACTCGCTCGCCGGGTCAAACGCTCCGATGTCGCCGTTGGCCTCCTCGGCCTCGACGCGGCAACGGTGGAAGAGCGGGTCGGCATCCCGCAGGCCGCACACCAACAGTTCCTGCACCGTCAAATCGGCAAGCGTCAGAGCGTCGGTGTTCGAGCTGCCGCTGGCCTTGCCTTCCAGCTTGATGTTGAACTTTCGCAGTTGTTTGGCGATCGCTCCGGCCCAGCGGAGGAGCGGCGGAGCGTGTTGTCGCAGGGCGAGGATTAGTCCGGATTCGAAGGGGGAGGGGGACATGTGTTCGATCCTGGGGCGAGTCCAGCGCTGGGCAGTGACGAGAGTTTACCGGGAGTGGACCACGACTTCGACTGTCGAACTACCGCCGCTCGCGGAGATACCGGCTGGCTTCGTTGAGTTCATGCAGCTCAGATTTCGTCAAGCTGTCTTGCCCGTGTTCGTGAATCTTGGCCAGCAATTCATCCAGCCGCTCCTGAAGCTGGGCCTCGTTTCGCCTCGACGGGGGGCGGGCAGGAGTCTCCACTTCCTCTCGTACGATTCGCAGCTGGGGGCGGCGTTTGAGCGGATTCCAATGCCGCAGTTTGTCCCAGTGCGATTCCAGGTTCCATTGGTAATACTGGTACAGGAAGCCAAACAGCATCCCTCCCAGATGCGCCGAATGGGCCACGCCGGTCATGTCCGTATGACCTCCGAGTTGTTTCAACATCGGATAGGCATCCATGCAGGCGTAGAGAATCGCCAACCACTTGGCTGTGACCGGAACAACGTAGAAAAAAGTCCACATATCATTCGGCCAGCGCATGGCATACACGACCAGCACGGCGGAAACGGCCCCGCTGGCTCCGATGGCGGGATGGTCCTCGTTCGTGATGACTCCCCACAACAGATAGAACGCCCCCGAGGCCACCGCCGAGGCGATGTACATGCACAGAAACTCTCGTTCGGAATGCACATCGATGATTTTCCGACCGAGGATGTATAACAAGTACATATTAAAGAACAGGTGCCACGGGACATTGCCGTCCGTGCTGTGCAGCAGGTCATAGGTGGCCAGCCGCCAGATTTGGCCCTTCAGAATCGCACTGCGGTCGAGGGCGAACCACTCTTGGAGGACCGATTCGCGAAGGCCCGTGTCGCGATCTTCGAAGTCCGAAAACTCCTCCGGCATCTGGACGCCGGGCGGCAACCGCCGGTGCAGTTCCTGCATCGTGACGGGCCGCGTCCAGATGCACTGCACCACGAACACCGCCACGTTGACGACAATGATCCAGCCAATGATCGACATCCGACTTCCGGGGACGGAGTAGGAGCGGTCATCGGTGCGGGCGTAGTCGCGGTTTTCGAAACCCATGGGGGAGGATCGTTGAGGGTTGAGGGGAGGTTGATGGTTTATCGTTGATGGTTTATCGAAAGAGATGCAGTGGACGTACACCCAACAGGTCTCTGTCGATCAACCATAAACGATAAACCATAAACCATCTTCTACGGCAACGCGACCTGCTCCGTCGATTGCAGGTACTTGACCAGATCTGCCACTTGAGTCTCGTTCAGCAGATCGAGCTGGCCTTCCGGCATGATCGACAGGTTCGAGACGCGAGTCTCTTCGATCTGGCTGTCCTCGACAACCACCGGGCCGGTCGGAGTATTGAAGGTGGTGGTGCCTTCGGTCTTGGCTCCCACGATGCCATTGATGACGCGGCCATCGACGAGCACCGCGATCGTCATCTTATAGTTCTCGCCCAGCGTGGCACTCGGGTCGAGCGTGTTCTCCAGGATGTAGTGCAGGTTCGACCGCTGCGCCCCGGTCAGGTCGGGACCGATCCCCATCGGGCTGCCAAACAGCCGGTGGCACTTGGCACATGACTGCTCAAACAGCACGCGCCCCCGCCCGGCATTGGCTTTGGCGAGGGTGTCAGTCGTCAACTTCTCCTTCCAGGTCGCGATTTTCTTCTGCTTGTCGGCGGAGAGCTGTTTCAGTTCGGGCCAGAGTTCGTTGACCTTGGCCGAGAGCGCCTCGTTGCCGAGGGTCTGAATCTGTCGCAGCAGGAACGGTGAGATGAACCGTCGTTCGACCTTGTTGTCGGCCACGCCTTGCAGCAGCACTTGTGCGAACTCCACGCGCGAGGCGAGCGTGTTGGCCGCCTCGTACTTCGCCGGGGGGCCGATCTTGTTGAAATTCTCGACCAGCAGTTTCGCCGTGTCGGGATGATGCACAGCGGCCAGGCCACGCACGGCGTCGATCCCAAGTTCGCGGTGATTGAGCAGCTTCTGGAGCAGCGGGGCGACCGAGGGTTCGCGGGCCTCGACCAGCGTGTGAATCGCCTGCCGCCGGGCCTCGAACGGGACACTGTCGTTGGCGGCGAGGGCCTTGATCTCCTCCATCGCATGGCCATCGCCGAAGACGACGGAGAGTTCATGGGCGATGCGCTGGACATCGGCGTTGGAGTCGGAAGCGAGAGCCTTCGAGGTCTCGTCCCAACCCGTCGGCGCTGGCACCTTGCGGACCCCTTCGAATCCCTTCGCGATCCCGGTCAGCAGATCGAGCCGCGCGGCACTGTCTCCGGTCGACAACAGCTTCGCCAACTGATCGAGACTCGCACCGCGCACCGCTGGAGAACTCACCAGCCGCCGGGTAATGAACTGCCGCAGCTTGGGAAACTTGGTCTTCTCTGCAATGGTCAAGGCTGTGGCGGGATCGTTCACGACGACTGGTTCGAGTCCGTACCAGACCATCAGAGGGAGAACGCGATCGTCGGCGAATTCCTGGTGCTGGCTGATCGCATTCGCGAGGGCGAAGCGGTCGGCGGGAGCAGTGATCTTCTGGAGGGATGAAGCCATCTCCGTCAGTACGAGACCGCTCTCTTCCGTCCCGGCATGTGTCTGGAACACCTCGACCGCCGCCGGGCTGACTTGAGAACCGTCACACAGCAGCTTCACGGCCCAAGTCCGCAGATGTTCGTTGCGCCGGACCAACATCTTGAAGAGAAAGGCTTCGTCACAAGCACCAATCAAATTGAGGCTCCAGAAATGGCTGAGTTGGATATGATTCTTAATGCCCTCATCCCCATTCTTGGTCTCGTCTAGCAACCGGAAATCGAGAAGGCATTCCTTGCGGATTTGTTGGAGCCTTTCACCACTTGGAGATCGTTCTTGAAGGACACGACGACAAAGCCTCTCCAGAGGAGCGTACGTCGCGGAAAGGGTGACGAGTTCGGAATCAGAATACGATTCAACATCGAATTCTTTGAGGACTCTCTGTTTGCCGTATACGACCTTGTAAATCCGCCCCGAGGTCCGATGTACCCCATCGTTCTCGTGGCACTCGCCGACATCGGTCCAGTCGGCGATGTAGACGCTGCCGTCCGGATGCTGGAGTAATTCAATCCCCCGGAACCAGGGGTCGGGGATCTTCATGAAGTCCGGAGCATGATGGGCCACATACGTCGCTCCCTCGCGCTCGATCGTGTCGCGGTTCAGCCGGTGTCCGTGCAGGTTCACCGTGAACGCGCTGTTGCGGTACTCCTTGGGCCAGCTTTCCCCCTGATAGATCATGAATCCGCAGTGGGCGTGCCCGCCGCCCGCCGCATCCGTCGTAGGTGAGACCCCAATCTTGCGGATGTCGCTCCAGGCTTCCTTCGTGTCCCAGTGAAAGTGGTCCGCCGTCTGCGGCACCAGTTCGTACAGGTTCTGCCGCAGGTCTTCGCCGTACATCCGCTGCCAGTGAATCCCCGGCACCACATGCCACAAGTGGCCGATGACCGTGTTGATGACGAACAACTGGCCGTTCTCGTCCCAGTCCATGCCCCACTGGTTGGTGGTTCCGTGGGCGACGGCTTCGACGACCTTGCGCGTCGGGTGATACCGCCAGATGCCGCAGTTGATCGCCACCCGCTCCTCGGGTGTCGCGTTCGGAGTTCCGATCCGCGAGGTCGCCAGAATCCCATGCCGCCCATACAGCCACCCATCCGGCCCCCAGCGCAGCCCGTTCGCAAAGTTGTGCCGCACGCCGTCGCGGTCGAACCCATCCAGGACCACTTCCGGCGGACCATCGGGCACGTCATCGCGGTTGCGATCAGGGATGAACAACAACCTCGGCAGGTCGAGTACCCACACGCCGCCGAACCCGGTCTCGACGCTGGTGACGCACTTCCCCTGGTCCCAGAAAACTTTTCGTTTGTCCGACTTCCCATCCTGATCCGAGTCTTCGAGGACCACCACGCGGTCGTTCAGCGTGCGATCCGCGTTGATCGACGACTCGGCATACGTGTAGTTCTCCGCCACCCACAGCCTCCCGCGCGTATCGAACGAGATCCCGATCGGCTGCTGCACGTCCGGCTCCGCGGCGAAGACGCTGACGGAGAACCCCGGCGGGAGGATCATCCCCTTGACGGCGTCGGCGGGGGAGGTGAACGGCTCCTTCGACTGCTCCGAGTTATACGGAGCCTTGACCGCCGCGACCGGAGCCGCAGCCGGTTCATCCCCCTGCACCAGTGCCCATCCCGTCAGACCGAGGGCAAACACACATCCACAGACCAGCAGTCGATTCTTCATGGGATTCATCTCCGAGCGGCACTCTGAAGAACAAGCGAACCCGCATCGTATTCGTTTCCTCCACGGGCGTGAATCTATCGGGGTGCCACGAGAACGGATCCCTACAAGAACAACACACCACCGGGCTTGTCCCGGTGGTTCCCGCGCTGGTGCGCTACGAGAGTTACGAGGAACAGGAAACTCTGTCACGATTCCCGTTCACCAATCAAGCGAGCCGGGCGGCGTCAGCCCC
>JAYTFV010000533.1:0-5830 GCA_043734065.1 Planctomycetota bacterium | reverse complement strand
GTCGAGCCAATTCAGGCGGGCCTTCTGCGGAACTGCCGTCATCGCACCCGGCACCTCACCACTGTCAGTGTTCCAAGTCGCCATGCAGTAGTGTGCCTGAGAGGGTCTGCGGTCCGACGAACACAACGGTATTCTGGCTGGATCATCTGGCTCAGTGTGATGATCTGCGGTTGTACACGATCCCGGTTCAACAGAGTGTTTCGTGTGCAGAACTGTATCAATGCGATGAGGGTGCGTTCCCATCGGGTCATGAGATTTGCGTGGTATTCTGTTCGTGGCGTTGCTGATCGCCCACCCGGAACAGCCTCGGCGAAATTGCTGATTGGCTGAGTCTATTCATTCCGATTTCGCCGGTTTCGGCGGAGCCTCATCGGAATGCTGTCGAAGGGATCTCGATCCTTGCAAGTCAGTTTTGGCTGCGCGGATTGTCTCTTTGATCGGTCCCGCCATTCTCACCCCATAAGTCTAAGCCTCGCGCCGTTGCAGCGAGGCAGGAGTCGATCATGTTTCCCATTCTCTCTCGTGGCGCATGGGCGTCAGCGGTTGTGACCTGCGCGTTCTTCGTGGGCTGCGGCGATCAAAAGCCAGCAGCTGCCCCACCTGCGGAGCAGAAGGTGCCATCGGTGAGTGCCGTGACACCACCCGCTTCAGATGCGTCTCCGGTGATCGCGACCGACACCTCTGAACACGGACACAAGGCCGGAGCCCATGGCGGAATCATGGTCTCACTTGGACGTGACAGCTACCACGCGGAAGCGGTGTTCGAAAAGGGTGGCGTCCTGCGACTCTACACGCTGGGCAATGACGAATCGCGGGTTATTGACATCGAGAAGCAGACACTCAAAGCCTTCGTGAAGGCGGAAGGCGATCCAGCCTCACAGTCGTTTTCGATGGAATCCGAGCCACAAGAAGGCGATGCGGAAGGCCGGACATCTCAATTCACTGGGCAGTTGCCCACAGGACTCGATGGCAAAAAGCTCTCCGTCACGATTCCCAACATCGTCATTTCTGGCGAACGATTCCGCATGGGATTCGAGTCAGTTGCGGAGCCTCACGTGGAAGGCATTCCGGAAAAGGTGGCAGATGAGGCCGAGCGAGAACTCTATCTCACCCCCGGTGGAAGCTACAGCCTCGATGACATCAAGGCGAATGGGGGAGTGACCGCCTCCGTCAAGTTCGTGGGACTCAAGTCGTCTCACAACATGTTCCCCAAATCGGGCGACAAGATTTGCCCGATCACCCAGACCTTGGCGAATCCTCAATTCACATGGATTGTCGGTGGCAAGAGCTACGAATTTTGTTGCCCGCCGTGTGTGGATGAATTCGTCAAGCTGGCGAAGGCCACTCCGAACGAGATCAAGGCTCCCGAAACCTACATCAAGCCTTAGCCCAAACCACCACTGCCAAGACTTCGCCGCCCTGCCGAAGCACTGGCTGAACGTGACCGCAGAGCACTCCCGATGTCGGTGGTATCGACACTCACCCCGTGTTCTTCATGTCTGGAAAGATAACCCATGAATCCTCTCAAACTGTTCGTCGCGTCGCTGGCCCTGTGCCTGGGCCTCTCGACCACAGCGTCGAAGTCAGCAGCCGCTGACGACGCAAAACTCGGCACATCAATCTCCATCGACGGGCTGCACTGTGCGGCCTGTGCCAAGAAGGTCGAAGGCAAGCTGAAGACCGTGAAAGAGGTCGCCACGGTCAAGATCGATGTCAAAGCCGGAATCGCGACGGTGACACCCAAGGTCGACAAGTCCCTCTCTCCTCGGGCTCTGTGGGAAGCCATCGAGAAAGCTGGTTATACACCGACCCAGCTCGATGGACCGAGTGGCAGCTTCACCGAAAAGCCCAAGTCGTAGTGTCCACTGTGTGAGGGCCGACCAGCGCTCGCGTCGGCCCTTTCTCTCCCGTCTTTGTTCGTGTCAACCCTCCTGTAAGGAACTCTCATGAAACGCTTCAGTCTGATTGCTGCCGCTGTGGGCGGACTCGCACTCTCGCTCGTCGGATGTACTGGAGCGCCGAGCGTTCCTTCAGCCGATCACTCCACTGGCCCGAACGTCGACCAGGAACAAACCTCATCACTGGCCAAACTCAGTGACGAAGATCGGTTGTCAGCCACTGCTCAAGGCTTCTGCGCGGTGACCTCTGAACCTCTGGGTTCGATGGGTGCCCCGCTCAAGCTGTCCATCAAAGGCCAGACGATCTGGGTCTGCTGCAAAGGCTGCGAAAAGAAAGCCTTGGCGAATCCCGATCAAACACTGGCCAAGGTTATGGAACTGAAGGCCCAGGTGATATCGAGCCAGTCGAAGTAGTCGAATCACACGGCGCACGTGCGGTCAACCGCTCTCCATCTATATCCGTTCACTCTCCCTCCCGTCAGAAGTCTCGGAGTCAATTCCATGATGTGTCGTCGCATGCTGATCTGGTCCATTCTGGTGCTGTGTCCGAGTCTGGTTCAGGCAGAGTCAACTCCGCTGACACTTGCCACGGGCGAACTGAAGAATGCACCCCGGCAGCCGCAGGCGTTCGTCTCGGACGACGGGACGGTGGATGTCGTGTGCGCGGTCAATGACGAAATTCGCCTGACCACCTCGCACGACCGGGGAGCGACTTTCAAATCTGCGGCGAGTGCGGTCCATTGCCCCAATCTATCCCTGGGGATGCGCCGTGGTCCGCGCGTGGTCCGGACCGAGTCATCTGTGATCGTGACAGCGATTGGGGGGAAACAAGGCAAGGGACGGGACGGAGATCTGCTGCTCTGGAGGTCGACCGACGATGGGGCCAGTTGGTCGGACGCAATTCGGGTCAACGATGCTCCCGACTCTGCTCGCGAAGGCTTGCATGGTATGGCGGCTGGTCCGGACGGTGAGGTCTGGTGCGTCTGGCTGGATCTACGGAGTGGGAAAAGTGAAATCTACACCGCAGTCAGCAGCGACGACGGCCAGACCTGGAACGGAAATGTGCGGGCCTACCGTTCCCCCGAGGGAAGCGTTTGCGAATGCTGTCATCCGTCGATTATTAGCGGGCCAACGGGTGGCGCGACCGTGATGTTTCGTAACTCTTGGAAAGCAAAACGCGACATGTATCTCACCAGTACAGAGGACGGCCTGACGTTCACGAAGGGACGCCAGCTAGGTCAAAAGAGTTGGGAGCTGGACGCTTGCCCGATGGATGGAGGCATGTTGGCTTCCGATGGCCAGACGGGGCTCGTCACAGTCTGGCGGCGTGACAACGAAGTGTTTGCCACGCTGGGCGAGGGAAAGAGCGAGCGGCGATTGGGATCGGGGCAGCAACCTTGGGCCACTTGGTCAGCAGCGGGACCGGTCATGGTCTGGACCAGTGGACGTGAAGGGGCGTTGTCGATGCAGATTGGCCTCCCAGGGAAGGTTCAACAGCTTGCCACAACCGCCCGAGATCCCGTGGTTGCTTCGAATCCCACGAGCAATTTCGCCATCGTCTGCTGGGAAGCGAAGCAAGGCAGTACGTCGACCGTAATGACCCAAGTGATTGCAACTTCAGCAGGCAAGTCCAAAGACAAGTAGTTGTGCGGGCATTGACTGCGATGACAACAACCCCAGGAGATCATGATGCGAGTTTGGATTGCGTTGAGTTTGATCGTGGTCTCTGTCGGATGTTCCGGCAAAGGAGAAGTCCCGCCCGTTTCGGCCCCTGAAGCGAATCCTGGCAGCCACGCTGAGCATGCGTCGCCGGATGAAGGTCACAGTGCGCACAGCAAACATGTTGGCCACGAGCAAATGCAGATGCCAGCGGCGACAGCCCGTAAGCTCGTGGTGAAGACCGAACCCTCGCAGCCACAAGCCGGAGAAGTGACAAAGCTGCTGCTCCAGATTCTGGATGACGATGGGCAGCCGATTACGAAGTTCGCACTGCTGCATGAGAAGCTTGTGCATTTGATTGTGGTGCGCGACGGACTGGACGAGTTTTCGCATTTACATCCACATGTGGATTCTTCGGGAAACATCACGATCGAGTTCGCGTTTCCGAAGTCAGGCCAATACCGATTGTTCGCTGATCATCAGCCGGAGGGACAACTTCCAGGGCTGGCGCGAGGCGAACTCATCGTTGTTGGTGATGACGAATCGGCGGCGGCGCTCGTGCCGAATGCGTCCAATGAGGTCGCCGTCGGCGAGATCAAGGCCCATGTCGCCTTCCAGCCTGGCGATCAGGAGACGACGGTCCGATTTCACCTCGTCGATGCGAGCGATCAGGTGGTCAGTGACTTGCAGCCATATCTAGGTGCGATGGGGCATCTGGTCATCATCAGTGCCGACGGAGCCGAGTATGTTCACGCTCACCCCTTGAGTGAATCCCAGACGGCCCCCGAGGGAGTCGTCGAGTTCGCGGCTCACTTCCCGAAGCCCGGTCTCTACAAGGCGTGGGGCCAGTTCCAACGTCACGATGCGGTGTTCACGGTGCCATTCGTATTGCAGCACTCATCCGCTCACCCAGCGACTCATTGAGGAGGGAATTAAGCCATGTCTGAAATACCTCGCAACGGTTGGGTTCGCTGGAGCGCGCTGCTGGCGATTCTCGTGACCGTGTCAGCTGATGGACACGAAGGCCATCAACCTTTGCCGACAAAAGGTGTGCAGATCGATGCTCAGGCAGGGCATCTGACGCTCAGTCGAGCGGCTCGCGAAGTCCTCGATGTGACAACCGTCGAGGTGGAGACGCGCGACGTGGCGGGAACCGTCAAAGCTTATGCGACGGTCGTAGCACCGTGGACACGTCGGGCATATGTCACGTCGCGGTTACCGGGACGGATTGCCCAGTTGCATGTCCGGCCCGGCGATGTGGTAGAGGTAGGGCAGATCCTCGCGGACCTCGACTGTCTCGATCTGCATACATTGCGGCAAGAGTATCAGAAGACACAAAACGAATTCGAGTTGTCAGGGAAGATCCTGGCGTCATTGGCTCCGATCGTGAAATCGGGAGCTGTCCCCGGACGACAGCTCGTTGAAGCCGAGAACACTCATCAGCAGAGCCAAAACGTACTCGACGTGTTGCGAGCCAAGGCGGTGGGGTTGCAGGTTCGAGAAGCGGATCTCGATGCGTCAGCAGACGGAGACGCCCCTCCATTGAGGCTGACGCTCTCCAGTCCAATCCGGGGCGTGATCGTTCATGCCGATGTGGCCGTCGGTAAGTTCGTGGAACCGACCGAGCACTTGTTTGAGATTGTGGACACCTCGCGAGTGTGGGTTCAAATCGGCATCCTGGAGCGGGATCTGCATCGCATCCAGGAGGGGCAAGCCGTTCGCGTCTCCTTCAACGGACTGCCCGGCCAGAGCTTCGATACGAAAGTCGACAAGCTGGGACTTTTACTCGACCCGCAAACCCACCAAGGCACAGCCTGGGCAGAAATTGCCAATGCTGCGACAGGCCCCCGTTTGCTACCGGGGATGAATGGTCAGGCGGAGTTCATCTTGCCCGGTAGAGAACAGGGATTGAGTGTTCCGTCAGCGTCCGTCTTCAGCGATGGTGCGGAGCGGTATGTCTTCGTGGAGGAGACTTCGACGAAAGCCAGCTCCGAATACCGGAAGAAGTCGGTGGTCATCGGGCGACAGACGCGAGACTTGGCGGAAGTGACTTCCGGAGACATCTTTCCGGGCGACCGCGTGGTGACTCGTGGCGGCCACGAATTATCGAGCTTGTTCTTCTTGGGAGTTCTACGGCTCAGCCCGGAAACCGCGAAGAGTATCGGCTTGAAGGTCGAAGCGGTGACTGAACACAGTGTCGAGCGGATTCTGCGACTGGATGGGGCGATTGATGTCCCTCCGCAACGCCGGACATCGGCATCGTCCCAGTTGGC
>JAYTFV010000532.1:0-11384 GCA_043734065.1 Planctomycetota bacterium | reverse complement strand
CGATTTCCGGGACATGCTCGGTTCGAAGATGTCGACGGGGATGAAGCAAAAGGTCTCCATCGCCCGCACGATTGTCCACGACCCGCCGGTGATGATCTTCGACGAGCCGACCTCGGGCCTGGATGTGTTGGTCGCTCGGGCGGTGGTGCAGACGGTCGATTCGCTGCGGTCGCAAGGCAAGTGCATCATCTTCTCGACCCACATCATGCGTGAGGTCGAGAAGCTGTGCGACCGCGTGGCGATCATCCATCGCGGGAAAATTCTGGCGATGGGGACGCTGCCCGAACTGGCGGCGAAGTACAATCAACCCGATGTCGAGGAGCTGTTCTTCGAACTGATCCAGGCTCACGACGAGACCTACCGCGACGCCGGGTAGTGATGTCTTTCGCTCCTCCCGTATTGTCGCCTTCCGCTTCGCGAAAGGCCGGTCTTTCGCGGAGCGAAAGACGACACTCCCGACTCCCGACCCCCGACAAAGCTCCCCCCATGACCTGGAAGAACGTGAAGCTGATCTTCCTCCGCGAGGTCCGCGACCAATTGCGCGACCGGCGGACGCTGTTCATGGTGGCGGTGTTGCCGCTGTTGCTCTATCCGGCGATGGGCATCGGCATGACCTACATGACGGTCAACTTCTCCGAGCAGGTGCGGACCGTCGCCATCCTCGGAGCGAAGGATCTGCCGCCCCCGCCGCTGCTCGATCCGAAGCGGCCCGACCACTTCCTTCCCGAGTATTTCGGCACAGCGGCCGATGTCGAAAAGCTGCGGGTCATCACGGAAGCGACGCTCGACCAACCGCCCGAGAAGGGCTTGCCCGTCGAACAGCAAGAGGCGGAGCGGGCCTTCCTGAAACAAGCCCTGGAGTATCGCGGGACGCTGGAACAACTCGGAGTTCTGTCGCGAGCGCGAGCCGCCGCGGAAGAGAAGTCGGTGAGGCTGTCCTATGCTGGCCCCGAGAAGCAGGCCGAACTGGACGCCTCCAAACAGAACGTCCAAGCTCTCAAAGACCAGGAGCAGAACCTCAAGACCAAGATTGACCGGTGGTTCAGTGCCGCTCCGGTCCAGGTACTCATCATCGTCCCGACCGGGTTCGCGACGAAACTCGCCGAGGCCAATCGCCAACTGGCCACGCACTCCCCCGAGGGATCTCAAATCGACGCCATGCCGCGTCTGGTGATCCTCCAAAACAGCGCGGACGAGAAGTCCCAACTCGCCTCGCACCGCATCCGGGAGGCACTCTCCGCGTGGGAGAATCGGCTGCGCGAGGCCCGACTGGAACTGGCGGGTCTGCCGCGTTCGCTCTCCTCTCCAGTCGATCCGACCAACATCGATGTGGCCGCCAAGGATGATCTGTCGGCGAACCTGTGGAGCAAGCTCTTCCCGGCATTACTGGTGATGATGGGCGTGACCGGGGCCTTCTATCCGGCGATTGACCTGGGAGCCGGTGAGAAGGAACGCGGCACGATGGAGACGTTACTCATCTCCCCCGCGCGGCGTTCCGAGATCGTGATGGGGAAGTTCTTGACGGTCATGTTATTCAGCATCTCGACCGCCATCCTGAACATGATGAGTATGGGGCTCACGGGGCAGCACGTGCTGTCGGTCGCGAGCGGGGGAGCGGGTGCGGGCATCGTGGAATTCCCCTCCACAGTGTCGCTGCTGTGGGTGCTGATTCTGGCGATCCCGCTGTCGGCCCTGTTCAGCGCGACGAGTCTCGCGCTGGCGATGTTCGCCAGCAGCAGCAAGGAGGGGCAGTACTACCTGACTCCCTTACTCATGGTCACGATGGGGCTGACCATGTTCTGCCTCAGCCCGGCGATCGAGATTCAGCCATACTATAGCATCCTGCCCGTGGCCGGTCCGGCGCTGTTACTCAAGGCACTGCTGGGCAGCAGCGCGTCGGCGGGCCACCTCAGCGTCTACTTCCTGCCGGTGATCGGTTCCAGCATCTTCTACAGCGTCGTCGCGCTCAACTGGGCGATCTCGCTGTTCGACCGTGAAGAGATTCTGTTTCGCGAGGCCGAGCGCTTCGACCTGGGGCTGTGGATCAAGCACATCCTGCGGGACAAGGATCCCGTCCCCGGCCGGACCGAGGCGGCGATCTGTTTCGCGGTCATCCTGCTGTCTCAATTCGCAGCCATGTCGGGGATGCAGTCGGCGATCAAGAACCTGGGCGAGGATGGTCCGTTGCGGCACTTCTCTCTGCTTAAATGGCAGACGATCTATCTGGTCGCCACGGTCGGGGTGCCTCCGCTGCTGATGGCGATCCTGCTCACGAGCAGTGTCCGGCGGACGCTGAAACTCTACTGGCCGAAGTGGCAATACTTGGTCTTGGGAGTCGTGTTGCCGGTGGTCCTGCAACCGGTGGCCATCGAGTTGATCCACCAGTTGGAGTGGTTTTTTCCCAAGCCCCCCGCCGGGTTGGAGGAGATTTTGAAATCTTTCTCGGACCCCAACATTCCTCTGTGGTGGCCCTTGGTGGCAGTGGCCGTGGCACCGGCGATCTGCGAGGAACTGGCGTTTCGCGGGTTCATGCTATCGGGACTCCAGTCGGGTCGGCAGCGGAGCTTCTGGACCCCGATCCTGATTTCGGCGGTCTGCTTCGGCGTGGTGCATATGATCGCGCATCAGGTGTTCAATGCGATCCTGCTCGGCATCGTGCTGGGCTTGCTGGCCGTCCGCAGCCGCAGTCTCCTTCCCGGCGTGATCTTCCACTTCATCTTCAACGGGATGCAGGTGGCCCAGACCCGCATTCCAGTGCGGTACTTTGAGTCGCCCGTCATGAAGTGGCTGTTCAGCGTCGAGAGCGAGTCCGGTCAAACCGCTGTCCGGTTCAATGCCCCGCTGCTGGCGATTTCGGGACTGCTGTCGGTTGGCCTGGTGACGTGGTTGATTCGGACTCCGATGGACGGCGACCCCGATGCCGCTCAACGCCGGTCTGCCGATCTTCCCGCGGATGGTCCCACCCCAGCCGAGCTCGCCTCCGACGAATCCCGCTGGGCGCAACTCCGCGCGAATACCGCTGGCGAGCGAACGATTTAAGCGAGCGGACAGAGAAAACCTAGCGCCGGGTGCCACTGGCGGTCGCTTTGGACCGCCAGTGTTTGGGAGCGATGTGGATCAATGGGCTGTGATTAACCACCGTGTCCGCCTCACACTGGCGAGTCAAAGCCCTCGCCAGTGGCACCCGGCGCGGCATTGCCCGTTCAGGGTTGGTGTTCGTCGGGTCACGTTTCCAAGGCTGCGCTCCCTGCGGTCGCAACCCTGGGCTGTGATGTGCAACCCCTTCGAGGTCCAGAGGGTTTCTAGTGCCTGGTCGGCACTAGATAGCGGGGTTGGAGTCCAGCCTTTAGACTCCTCTGGAACAGCCTAAAGGCTGGATTCCAACCCCGCTTCTGAGTGCTGATAAGGCACTCGGGATCTGCTCCTCTTTGCGTCTTGGCGTCTTGGCGTTTAATTCTGAATCGTCGCAGTTCCCGGCGGACAGCAGAATTCAATGCCCAGACGCCAAGACGCGAAGGTGCCAGGACGCAAGGGAGAAAGCTGGCATCTCGGACCGACCGGACACCTCGAATTGTACAGCTCGCAAACATTCTGGGGGTGAGTCGTACGAATCGCTTTCAGAGAGCGATTTCGGAGAAATCGCCGACAATCCAGACGCACACACACCGTGAGAGTCCGAGACGCACCCCTCTTGCAGCGGTCTGGCGGTCGGGGGAAACTCGCCTTGCTTGAGACTTCGGAAGTCCTTCACAGCTCACATTCATGCGGAGATGTCATGGAACGATTCATACTCGCCCTCGATCAGGGAACGACCTCCAGCCGGGCGCTGGTCGTCAATCACTCCGGGCTGGTCGTGGCTCAAGCACAACAGGAGTTCCCGCAGATATTTCCGTCTCCGGGCCATGTCGAGCATGACCCGGAGGCGATCTGGGAATCGCAACTGAAGACAGCACGCGAGGCGATCGCCCGGACTCCTGGCGGTGCCCTGGCCATCGCCGCCATCGGGATCACCAACCAGCGCGAGACGACGATCCTCTGGGACCGCGCCACCGGGAAGCCGATCGCCAATGCCATCGTCTGGCAGAGCCGGATCACCTCGCCGGAGTGCGAGCGGCTCAAGCGTGCCGGGCATGAGGCGGTGGTGCGGGAGAAGACCGGACTGGTACTCGATGCGTACTTCTCGGGGACCAAGATCGCGCATCTGCTCGACACGATTCCGGGCGCGCGCGCGCGGGCCGAGCGTGGGGAGATTCTGTTCGGGACCGTGGACTGTTTCCTGATCTGGAGGCTCACTGGAGGGCGAGTGCATGCGACCGATGTGAGCAACGCCAGCCGCACGCTGCTGTGCAATTTGCAGACGCTCGACTGGGACGACGAACTGCTGTCGATCTTTCGCGTGCCCCGGTCGATGCTGCCGAGGATCTGTTCCTCCTCGGATCAAATCGGCGAGAGCGACCCGTCGCTGCTGGGTCGCTCGATCCCGATTACCGGTTGTGCTGGCGACCAGCAAGCCGCCACGTTCGGTCAGGCGTGCTTCTCGCCCGGTGAGGTCAAGAACACGTATGGCACCGGCTGCTTCCTGCTGATGAACACGGGGTCGCAGTTGGTCCGCTCGCAGTCGGGGTTGATCACGACGGTGGGCTGGCAGGTCGGGGGCGAGACGACGTACTGCCTGGAAGGGTCGGTGTTCATTGCCGGGGCGGTGGTGCAGTGGTTGCGGGATGGGCTGGGGATCATCGCGACCTCAGCCGAGGTCGAGGAGTTGGCGGACTCGGTGCCGGATGCGGGGGGCGTGTTGTTCGTCCCGGCGTTCGTGGGGCTGGGGGCTCCGTATTGGGATTCGTCAGCGCGGGGGACGATTCTGGGCCTGACGCGAGGGACGACGAAGGCCCACCTCGCCAGGGCAGCCGTCGACTCGATGGCCTATCAGTCGTATGATCTGCTCGAAGCGATGCAGCTGGACTCCGGGATTCAGCTAAAGTCCCTCAAGGTCGATGGCGGAGCCTCCAAGAACAGCCGACTGATGCAGTTCCAGGCCGATCTGATCGGGACGCGAGTCAGGCGACCGGTGGTGCAGGAGACGACGGCCCTCGGGGCGGCGTACCTCGCCGGGTTGGCTGTCGGGTTCTGGTCGGACCAGCGCGAGATCGCCGCCAACTGGGCTCTCGATCGCGAGTTCGTGCCGTCGATGACTGATACGGAGCGCTACCGGTTGGCAGCGACATGGAAGCGAGCCATCGACCGGTCGCGAGATTGGGAGCAACCGCTCCAGTAACCCGACGCGTCAGCGAGGGCACGAGCGCTAGCGAGTCGAACGACCACCGAGTCGCCCCGCTGGCCGTGCGAGTCGATCTCTCGTAGAAGACCGAGAGACGCAGCCCTCGCTGACGCGTCGGGTTACTAAAGATGCGATCCCCAGCGGAACTGTGGCCCGAGGAGACCAACACATGCAACACCGACAGAGCCATGGTCGACTGGCCTCCCGCCGCCCGCGAACTGGGTTGGCCCCCATGGAACTGGTCCTCGTGTTCCCGGTCCTGATGATGATGGCGGGGTTGTTCTTGTTTGTGGCCAATGCGGCAGTGTGGAAGTTGCGAAGTCATGCCGCCGCACGGGAGGCGGCGTTTCAGCAGATGCATCCTCGGCTGGGGGAGATGACCACAGCCCCTCCGGATTGGCGGCGACCCGACGTGTCGACCTCGGTCCAGCCGGGCCCGCCTCCGTGGACGAGCGATCCGTTCGTCGCACAAACGCTGTTTCGCGGTCCGCGGTGGCAAGGGACTCAAATCAATCCGGCCCTGCTGGATGGAATGTCAGGGGTCGTCATCGGTCGTTCGAACGCCGACATCCGCTCCGGTCTCTGGCCCGCGATGGGGATTCACTATCGGTATCAGAGGGATGTCTATCTCTTCGCCGGGCATCAATGGCAGTACGAGTCGATGGGGATCGGGCCGGGGAGCCGCCGTTCGGTCGTGTTGTTCAACCTGACGCAGTCGACCCCTCCGACGCAGCCAGCGTCGGGTTTCTGACCATGGTTCGTCATTCCTTGCGAGACTCCTCCGACTGACGTACAACGAAGACTGCAACTCGGCTCCGCGATTCCGAGTCCAATCCCCGAACAGGAACAGGAACACTCCCCATGAGACATCAGGCCCCGTCGACATTGGCCGGACTCACTCTGGTCGCGTTCGGACTGTTCTGTTTGGGAGAGGTACAAGCCGGGTCGTCCAACAGCCTGATGGACATCTCGACCGATGGCAAGCTGCTCGCCTGTTCGAATCGCGACAGCGGGTCGGTGTCGATCGTGGACCTGGCCACTCGCAAAACGGTTCGCGAGATTCCGGTCGGTCACTACCCCGAAGGCGTCAGCTTCCTGGGGGCGACTCACGCGCTGGCAGTAGCGGTGTATCGAGATGACGTGGTCGTGTTTCTGGATAGCGACAGCGGGAAGGACCTGGGGCGGACGGAGGTGTTCGACGAGCCGTACGGCGTCGTGTCGACACGCGATGGGACTAGGGTCTATGTGACGCTTGACTATCCGGGGCAGGTGATCGAGATCGATACCCAGACGCGCCAGATCGTCCGCACCTGGGAGGCGGGCCAGTCGACGCGAGGCATCGCCCTCGCGCCCGACGACTCGCGGGTCTACATCACCGAGTATTACACCGGCATCGTCCGCTCATTCGACCGCGCGACCGGCAAACAGGCCGAGGAATGGATCGGCTCCGAGCAGGACAACCTCGCCCGCCAGATCGTCGTCCACCCCACGCGCCCCAAGGTCTACATCCCGCATCAACGCTCGAAGACCACCGTCGCTCACGGCAGCGGCTCGATCTTTCCGTACGTCTCCATCATGGATGTCGACGCGGACTCGAAGGCCGAGACTCGCCGCAAGCGGATGCAAATGGACTCGTTCAACGGCACGTTCGTCGTCGCCAACCCGTGGGAGGTGGTCCTCTCGACGGATGGCAAGACGCTCTACGTCGTCTTCAGCGGCACGGATGACATGTTCGTGTGCGAGGTACTCGACGACAACTACCGCGAAATCCGCCACGAGTCCACCATCGAACTGGGAGCCAATCCGCGCGCGGTCCGCGTTTCTCCCGACGGCCAGTCGTTCTTTGTCTACAACGCCCTCGACTTCAACGTCGTGCAGTACAGCACGCAGAGCCTGCAACCGGTCGCCACGATCCCGGTTTGCCAGTCACCACTCGACAAGGAAACGCTCCTCGGCAAAAAGATGTTCTACTCCGCCAACCAGCCGATGGTCGGACGCCGCTGGATCTCCTGCTCCAGTTGCCACCCGGATGGCGACTCCGACGGTCGCGTCTGGCAACAACCCGAGGGCCTCCGCGACACCCAGCCGCTGTACGGTCTGGCGTGGACGCACCCGCTGCACTGGTCCGCCGACCGAAACGAGGTGCAGGACTTCGAACACACGATCCGCGGCCCGCTGATGCAGGGGCGCGGCCTCGTGCGGGGAGCGATCCACGAGCCGCTCGCCCAGCCGAACCAGGGGTTGTCCCCAGCCCTCGACGCACTCGCGGTCTATACCAACACGCACACGTTCGCGCTGAGCCCGCACGCCAAGCACGGTCTCAGCGAAGCCGCCCAGCGAGGAAAGACTCTGTTCTTCGATCAGAAAGTCGGCTGTGCCACCTGCCACAACGGCCCGCTGTTCACCGACTCGCAACCGGGAGCCGAGCGGAAGCTGCACGATGTCGGCACCGGGAAGTCGGACCCGACCGAGAAGATGGAACCCGCCTACGACACGCCGACCCTGCTGGGTGTTTACCGGTCGGCTCCGTACTTGCATCACGGGAAGGCCAAGACCCTCACCGAGGTTCTGACCACCTTTAACCCGGACGACCTGCACGGGAAGACGCAGCAGCTGACCCCGAAGCAGATCGCCGACCTGGTCGCGTACCTGAAGTGCCTCCCGTATGAAGACCCGATCCCGGCGGCGAAGCAGGCCGGGCTGGTTCCGGTCCGGGGGAGTGATTCCCAGCCCTCGAAGCCCTAAAGGGGACCGTGGGAGTCTAGCCTTCAGGCTGCTCCCCGCACGCCGAAGCAGGCTATACTTCGCGCGGACCCGAATGAGTCGTTGCCGCCCCTCGCCAGGGGGCGGGCGCGCACGCCAATCCCCTCACGTTCTGGCGAAACGTGGCTACCCCTTAGAGATGCCATCGATCCAGAAAGACATGACAATGAGGTCCGCGCTGTTCGTTCTGGGTTGGCTCCTCGGAGCTGCCAGTCTCTCGACCCAGGCCGCCGATTGGCCGCAGGTACTCGGCCCTCAGCGGAACGGGATGGCCGATCCGAGCGAGAAGATCTCCTCGCGCTGGAAGGGGCCGCTGAAGTCCCCCTGGTCGCGTCCGGTCGGCAGCGGGTTCGCGGGGATCGCCGTGTCCCAGGGCCGAGCGGTGCTGTTCCATCGTGTGAATGACGAAGAGGTCATCGAGTGTCTCGACGCTCTGACCGGGAAGCCGCTCTGGAAGGCTTCGCATCCGACGGCCTTCCAACCGCAATTCGGCAGCGACAACGGTCCGCTGTGTACCCCCACGATCTCACAAGGCAAGGTGCTGACGTTCGGGGCGGAAGGGGTTCTCACCTGCCACGATCTGATGACCGGCCAGCAGGACTGGACGCGGGCCACACACACTGACTTCGGCGCGGAGACGGGCTACTTCGGAGCCGGAAGCGCTCCGCTGGTTGTGGCGGACCGCGTGGTGGTGAATGTCGGCGGCAAACGGCAAACCGCTGGCGTCGTGGCCTTCCATCTGAAGGACGGGGCCACCCTCTGGCAGAAGATCGCCGATGACGCCAGCTACTCCTCCCCCGTGCTGATGGATGTCGAGGGCATGCCCATCGCGATCATCGTCACCCGGCTCAAGTGCGTCGGGATTGAAGTCACCAAAGGCAGCCCGATCTTCGAAGTTCCCTTCGGAGCACGTGGCCCGACGGTCAACGGGGCCTCCCCGGTCATCAGCGGGAACCAAATCTTCCTGACCAGCAGCTATGGAGTCGGAGCCCTCTCGGGGCATCTGGAGTTCCCGACCTTTGTGACCGACTATGCCAAGGCAGAGATCTTTGCGACTCAGTATGCCACACCGATCCTCCTCGACGGACTGTTCTATGGCATCGATGGCCGGGACGACACCGGCCCCGCCGACCTCAAGTGCTTCGACCCGAAGACCAGAAAGCTGAAGTGGTCCGAGCAGAATTTCGGCTATGGCACCCAGATCCTCGTCGACGGGAAATTGCTGCTGGTGAAGACGAACGGGGAGTTGGTGCTGGTGGAACCGCATGCGGAAGGGTACACGGAACTGGCCCGCGACCAGGTGCTGACCGGGGTGACGCGGGCGCTGCCCGCCGTGTCGAACGGACTGTTGTATGTGCGCGATGCCACGACGCTGAAGTGCCTCGACCTGCGAGTGACGAAGCCGTGAGTACACCAGAGACGGTCTCCCACGCCTCGCTGCTCGACCGACTCGTCTGCCTCGCCGCGGCGGGGGGCGGGCTGGGATACCTGCCCAAGGCCCCCGGTACGTATGGGAGTTTGCTGGGTCCGCTGCTGGTGTGGCTGGCTCAGCGCGGGGGGATCACTGGTCCGCGCGACCTGGCCTTGCTGGGTGTGTTCTGGTTCCTCATTGGGACGGCGCTCTCCGCGCGAGCCATTCGAGTCTCGGAGATTCACGACCCACAGTTCGTCGTCTGCGACGAATTCTTCGCGTTCGCCTGGGTGTATCTGTGGGTGCCTGTCACATGGTCGACTGCGATCGCCGGGTTCGCGTTCTTTCGGCTGTTCGATATCTGGAAACCGGGGCCAGTCGGGTGGGCCGAGCGACTCCCCGGCGGCTGGGGCGTGATGGCCGATGACGCAGTGGCCGGGCTGCTCGCGGGGGGGTGCCTATTGGGTATTGTTCAACTGCTGCCGGGGTGGTTTGCTGCTGCGGGTTGATCGATTTGCGACTTGTTAAAACGCGTCGGTGATGGGGAGGGCGAAGCTCCTGCTGAGCCGCGATCAAGAGCAGGCGTCCGCTCACACCAGCGGCTCGGCAGGAGCCTCGCCCTCCCGGCGTGACGCATGCTCCGCACCCGCTACGACCGAGCGCAGCACCTCGGCGAACCTCGCTGTGACCGGTTCGATCGCATGCTGTTGTTCGACGAAAGCTCGCCCTTGAGTCCCGAGTGCTGTTCGCTGCTCGGGGGAGTTCATCCACTTTCGCAGAGTGTCCGCCGCGCGCGACCTGTCCCCGTGGACGAACACTCCCGCCTGCGACTGATCGAGGAACGACCGTCCCACATCGGTGCTAAGAATCGGCACGCGCGAGGCGGCCGCCTGCAAGAACGCATTCGGAAACCCCTCCAGCGACGAGGTGTTGATGTACGCGCTGGCCTGGCGAAACAGGGCGGGCATCAGTGGGAACGGCACCTGGGTCACGATCCGCACGTTGCTCGGGGCCGACTGTCGCATCTCGGCCTCGACCGCCGGATCGCGCGGGTTGAGCAGCATCAGGAACGGCACCTCGGGGCAGAGTTGGGCGATCTCGAGCAGCACTTGGGGACGCTTGTGAATCTTCTCGGCGCGCCCCATCCAGAGTACGAACCGGCCCAGCCCCGCAAGCAGTTCGGGAGGCAGCGCCTCCGTCGCCCGCGCGTCCCACTCGGCGAGGTCGATCGGGTTCGGGACCAGCGTCCCCTCGCGGCCAAACCGGTCTCGCAACATCTCCGACTGCTCGGGAGTCTGTGTCAGGACTGCATGTGCTTCCTTCAATGAAAAGTAACACGTCGCCCCGGTATCGCCGTACGGGTTACGGACCGGTGAGTCCGCCGTGTACCCCGGATTGAGGTCGTCGTCCGACCCCAGAAACAACACCGCTGGTCGACCTGTCGCCTGCGCTGACGCGATCGCGGTGGCGGCGGTGGCCTGATTCCCGAAGCAGCAGAACAGGTCGGCGTCGATCTGCTCGAAGAACGGCATCGGTAGCCGAGGGTCGGTGGGCCGCGCCTCAAACAATCGAGCCGAAGCGAGCAGCGGGATCTGCCACAGAAGTGACGGCGACCCGCGATGAATCTTGATCCACGGGAACCCCGCCGACCGCGAAGCAAAGCCCCCGACGGCTTCTCGCAGCCGATAGAACCGATCCCGCAACCCGACGATCCGCACCCCCTCGACCACCGCTGCCGAGACCGGCCCGGTCGTCCGCACCGCGAGCGAGACCTCGAAATCGGCCCGCTTCGCCAGATGCCGCGCGAGCATCCACGCCCGCGTCTCCGTCCCGCCGACCTGCCCCCCCATGGACGGATTCACAGCCGGGTAGGCGTTGAAGGCCACGAGACAAATGCGGAGAGGGCGGGCAGGCATGGGGGCATCGTCAAGG